>JBKPMA010000355.1:0-3339 GCA_046731935.1 Acidobacteriota bacterium | reverse complement strand
CAACGTCACGCTCACCGTGACCGACGACTCGGGCCAGAAGGGTGTGACGAGCAACACGGTCACGATCGGTGGTGACAGCCAGGGCGGCCTCGAAGCCGACTTCACCTTCTCGCCGACCGACCCGGTGGCGGGCACGTCAGTGAGCTTCAACTCGTCGCCGTCCACGAGCTCGAGCGACCCGATCGTCCAGTACTCGTGGGATTTCGGTGACGGCAGCGCCACGGTCAACACGGCGAACAAGATCGTGAGCCATACATTCGGGGTCACGGGCACCTACACCGTCACCCTGACGGTCAAGGACAGCAAGGGCCGCACGCAGACGACGTCCCAGACCGTCTCTGTCGGCTGATGACCAGGCAGGCGGCGAAGAACCGCCTGCCGTATCACCGTGGCTGAGCCCCTACTTCGCATTGACGACCTACGACGCCGAGTCCAAAAAGACTCGGCGTCGCTCGCGTTTGCCCAGCTCGGAGAAGAACTGCGCCGGGCGGGCGAGCTCGACGAAGCCATTCGCGTGTGCCGCGCAGGCCTCGAGTGGCATCCCGAGTACGTCTCCGCGCGTGTGACGCTCGGACGCGCACTTCTCGCGTCCAATGCGCTCGACGACGCGTTCAACGAACTGTCGGGCGTGCTGCTGACGGCGCCCGAGAATCTGGCGGCGCTCCGCGGCCTCGGTGAGACGCATCAGCGCCGCGGCGATCTGCCTGCGGCACTCGGCGTGTTCCGACGCGCGCTCGCGCTCGCGCCGCACGATGCGGAGCTCGCGGCGCTCGTCAGCGCCATCCAGCCGTCGGTGCCGGGGAACGGCGACGGCCGCAAGTGGCCGCCGCCGTCTGGATCGCATCCAATCGTGAAGCCGTCGCAGCAGCAGAAGACGGGTCCCCATCAGGTCGCGAAGGTCACGTCCGATACCGGCCGCCACACGCCGGCCAAGCCGGGTCCGATCGGACTGCCCGTCAACGAAATCGACGTGCGGCAGCCCGCGGACGGCGAAGTGCGCACCGCCGCGCTCGATCTGCTCGGCGCTCCTCTGTCAGACGCCGAACGGGACCACGCCGCCCTCGACAGCGAGACGTCCGAACCGTCGGATCATCTGCACGCCGTGGGAACGCCGAGTTCCACACTGCAGCAGGAACGTGCTCTCCACGAGTTGCTGGCGTCGCTGCCCATGGCCGACGATCAGATCACGCCTGACGCTCGTGAGATGCTGGCGTCGTGGTCCGTCGCGCCAATCGAGATGCCCGCGCCAGTCGAGGAACCGCCGGCCGACCTGGTCGCCAGTCCCGCCGAGCCGCCGGCTCTCGCCGAGGCGTCGCCATTGCCGCTGATGCTTGCGACGGAGCACGACGCCCGCTTCGCGGAACGGGTGCCGCAGCCGGAACCGACGCACACGCTGGAACTGACGGCGGCGCCGGAACCGGCAGCGACGGAAGTGACAGCCCCGGCACCGACCCCGGAACTGACGCTGACCTCGCCAACATTTACCGAGGCGCCTCCGGACCCGATCCTCGAGCCTCCGACTCACGCCGCGGTCGAAGCGTCAGCGTCGCACGACGCCGTGCTGCCGTTCCCGGCGCGCGCGATGGCGGCGCAGACGCGAACGATGGAGCCCGAACTGAATCCCATCGAGGCCGCGCAGGTCGCACTCCTCGAGCGCTGGCTGGAGTCAATCAAGGCCGCGCGAGCGCAGGACCACGATCCCGTCAAATGACCCCCGACAATCCGTCGCTCCTGGAGGCGCGGATCGCCCGCGCCCGCGACACGTGTCGTTCCTTAGGGCTCGACGGACTCCTGGTCTGCCACCTTCCGAACATCCGGTATCTCACCGGCTTCACTGGAACTGCTGCGCGGCTGCTTCTGACGTCCGATCGGATCGTCCTCCTCACGGACGGCAGATATAAAAGCGTCGTTCAGGCTCGGCAGAATGGGCCAGACGCGTGTCCCGGATTGAGCGTCGTGATCGCCGACACGGGCTACGGTCACGCAACTGTTGAGCTTCTAAGACCTGTCGAGCGCCCAGTCGGGGTCGAGGCCGGCCATCTCTCCCTGGCAGACTGGTTGGCTCTGTCCCCGGCTGCGACGCTGGTACCGACGACAGGAATCATAGAATCCCTCAGAATCCGGAAGGATTCCGCTGAAATTGCCGTGATTCGCGAGGCGGCCCACCTGTTGTCGGCCGTGGCTGAAGGCGTTCTGGCCGACATCGGTCCCGGTATGCGTCAGACCGACGTCGCCCGGGCCCTCGAGGCCGGCATGTGGCGAATCGGTTTCACCAAGCCCGCTTTTGATACCATTGTCGCCTCCGGGCGAGACTCTGCCTTACCCCATGCACGGGCGGGGGAGGCCGTTCTGGCGCCAGGAGACCTGGTCGTGCTCGACTTTGGCGGCCTGTTCCGCGGGTACGCCGTCGACATGACGCGGACCGTGAGCCTCGGGCAGCCGTCCGACGAGGCACGCCGGATGTACGCTGCCGTCGAGGCGGCACACAGAGCGGCCGTCGCGGCCGTGAGACCTGGCGCTCGCTTTGTGGATGTGGATGCCGCCGCACGCGACGTTCTCGTCGCGTCCGGGTTCGGCGAGTACTTCGTGCACGGCACCGGCCACGGCCTGGGTCTCGAAGTGCACGAAGCGCCGAGGATTGGGCCGGTGAGGCCGACGGACTCGGCGGAGGGTATTCTTGCCCCGCCCGGGCCGACGAGCCTCGAGCCAGGGATGGTCGTGACGATCGAGCCCGGCGCCTATGTGCCGGGTTTGGGCGGTGTCCGCATCGAAGACGACGTCCTGGTGACCGATGGCGGGCATGAACTCTTGACGACGGTCGATCGCGTCTTGCGCGTGTGCGGAGTGGCGTAGCAAATGGACCGACCGGCGTACCCGAACCGATGACTTTCGACGAGATCAAGCAACTGCTCGAAGTCGTTCGCGAGCACGAGCTCGCGGAATTCGAGCTCGAACGCGAGGGCTTCAAGATCCGCGTGCGCAAGCAGCACGCCGGCCCGCCGGCGGTCGCGCTCGCGGCACCTGTCACGATTCACTCGCCCGCGCCGACAGCCGTGCCGGGTGCGGCACCTGTTGCGGCGGGCGCCTCCGCGGATGCGGACGAAGACGGCTCGGTCGAGCTGGCCGTCGTGAAATCGCCGATCGTCGGAACGTTCTATCGATCGCCGGAGCCCGGCGCGGCGCTGTTCGTCGATGTCGGACAGCCGGTCCGCAAGAACCAGGTGCTCTGCATCATCGAAGCGATGAAGCTGATGAACGAGATCACGTCGGAGTACGAAGGTGAGCTCGTGAAGGTCTACGTCGAGAACGGCCAGCCCGTGCAGTACGGCGAGCGGCTGT
>JBKPMA010000354.1:0-6427 GCA_046731935.1 Acidobacteriota bacterium | reverse complement strand
CCTTACGCGCATTCAGGCGGTTCCGGCATCCGACTTCGCGTCGCAAGCAGCCAGCGTGGATTTGATCATCGAAGCGGTTTTCGAAGACCTGGCGATCAAGCAGCAGGTCTTTCGCGAGCTCGACGCGATGGCGCAACCGGGTTGCATCCTGGCCAGCAACACGTCGACGCTCGACGTCGATGCGATTGCGTCCGTGACGTCGCGGCCGTCAGCCGTTGTCGGGCTCCACTTCTTCAGCCCGGCTGCGGTGATGCGGCTGCTCGAAATCGTGCGCGGACGCGAGACGGCGGCCGACGTCCTTGCCACGTCGCTCGCCTTTGCCAAAGGCCTCCGCAAGCTGGGCGTCGTCGTCGGCAATGGACCGGGATTCGTCGGCAACCGGCTGTTCTTCCCCTACATGTACGAAGCGCAGTTCCTGGTCGAGGATGGCGCGACCCCGGCGCAGGTGGATCGGGCACTGACTGAGTTCGGCATGGCAATGGGCATCTTCGCCGTGGACGATCTGGCGGGACTCGACGTCGGCTGGCGCGTGCGCCAGGCGATGGGCCATTTCAGCGATCCCTCCGAGCGGCGGCCGCTCGTCCACGATCGCCTGGTGGAACTGGGGCGGTTCGGCCAGAAAACCGGCAAGGGATGGTACCGCTACGACGATTCGCGGACGCCGGCGCCGGATCCCGAAGTCGATGCGCTGATTCGGTCGATGGCGGACGCAGCCGGCATTCGGCCGCGCCCGTTCTCGAACGATGAGATCGTGCGGCGGCTGATGCTGGCTCTGGTGAACGAGGGCGCGCGTGCGCTCGCCGATGGTGTCGCCGCGCGCGCGTCAGACATCGACGTGATCTACGTGAACGGCTACGGCTTTCCCGCCTGGCGAGGCGGTCCGCTGCTGTATGCGGATCTGCTGGGACTCGCCGAGATTCTCGAGCAGATCCGATCGTTCCACCGTGAATTCGGAAAGCGGTGGCAGCCCGCGCCGTTGCTCGTCGATCTCGTCAATCGCGGACAGACGTTCCGCGATTTCGATCGAGCGCGAAAGAGAATCGCGGGGGCTTGAACACAAAGAGGCCCTGCGAGCCCGAGGACAGCGACGTTCGGGGCACGAGAGACATGACGGATGATCCGCCGCGCATTCTGACGCCGGAGACATGCATCAGCCGAGATTCGCTTGGCCGGCTGCGCGCCAGGTCACCGCATCCACTCGGATCGTATCCTGAACGGTTGACCGATCGCCTCGAGCACTGGGCAGCCGCGGCGCCGGATCGCACGTTTCTGGCGGCACGCGATCGCGCAGGCGCGTGGCAGCGATTGACGTATCGCGACGCGCTCCATCGCACGCGCCGGGTCGCGCAAGCGCTCCTGGACCGGCAGCTGTCGCTCGAGCGGCCAATCGTGATCCTCTCGGGCAACAGTCTGGAGCACGCGATCCTGGCCCTGGCGGCGCTCCATGTCGGCGTGCCATACGCACCGATCGCCCCGGCGTATTCTCTGGCGTCGCAGGATCACCGCACGCTGACCGCTGTGTGGACGTCGATGCGGCCAGCCCTCGTCTTCGCCTCCGACGGCCCGGCGTTCGCGCGCGCGCTCGCACGCATGCCGCTCCAGGACACGGAGCTCGTGACCTGTACGCCCATCACCGGGATGCCGCGAGAGACGAGTTTTGACGCGCTCGCGGGAACCGCGGCGACCGCGCTGGTAAACGAGGCCCACACCTCGGTCGGCGCCGACGCGATCGCAAAGATTCTCTTCACGTCGGGTTCGACCGGCGCTCCGAAGGGCGTGATCAACACGCAGCGGATGCTGGCGGCCAATCAGGAACAGATCCGGACCGTCATGGCTTTCCTCGCCGACAGTCCACCTGTCCTCTGTGACTGGCTGCCCTGGAACCATACCTTCGGCGGCAATCACAATTTCGGCCTGACGCTGTACAACGGCGGCACGCTGTACATCGACGGCGGCGCGCCGACGGCGACCGGATTCGGCACCACACTCGCCAACCTCAAAGAGATCGCGATGACCGCCTGCTTCAACGTGCCGCGGGGCTACGAGCTGCTGGTACCCGCGCTTCGCGCCGACGCTGCGTTCCGCGGCGTCTTCTTCAGCCGCTTGCGCATGCTTTTCTACGCGGCGGCCGGCCTTCGGCAGGAGGTGGCAGACGAGTTGGGACGCATGGCCCTCGAGACTCGTGGTTACCGCATTCCCTGGGTGACGGGCCTTGGATCGACCGAGACGGCCCCATTCGCCATGAGTACTGGCCCGATGCCCGACCCGATCACGGGCCGCATCGGCGTGCCGGTTCCCGGTGTCGAATTGAAGGTCGAGCCTGTCGGAGCGGTATTCGAAGCGCGTGTTCGCGGGCCCAACATCACGCCAGGCTACTGGCGCGATCCAGCGCTCACGCAGGCTGCGTTCGACGCGGACGGGTTCTACATGATGGGCGACGCCGTCGGATTCGTCGATCCTTCGGAGCCCTCACTCGGCTTCACGTTCCAGGGACGGATCGCTGAAGACTTCAAACTCTCGACCGGCACCTGGGTGCATGTCGGCACGCTCCGGGCGGCGTTGCTGGAGCACTTCGGCGAGATCGCACAGGACTTCGTCATCGCAGGCCACGATCGAGACGACGTGCGGGTGCTCGTGTTTCCGAACATGGACGCGTGCCGGCAGGCCGCCGGTACCTCCCCCGGATCGGCGATCCACGACATCATCGATCATGAGGCGGTGCGACACAGATTCGCCGACGCGGTCGCGTCGTTTTCGGCCGCACACGCGGGTAGTTCCATGCGCATCGAGCGAGCGATGCTGCTCGCGGAGCCGCCGTCGATCGACGGCGGCGAGTTGACCGACAAACGGTCTCTCAACCAGAAGGCCGTCCTGCGTCGTCGTCAGGCGCTCGTGGAGCAGCTCTACGCTCTTCCCGGACACGATTTGCTGATCGAGCCGCGGCCACTGCAGACAGCGGACACACGATGACACCGCCACACTTCGACGTAGACACGCTCACCGCGATCGACGTGCATGTGCACCTCGAGCCGTCAGGCGACGACTCTGCCGCGGACCGTGCTGCGCGCAAGTACTTCGGTGACAGCGGTGCGGCTCGCGATCCGCAGGGGCTCGCCGAGTACTACCGGTCACGCCGCATGGGATTCGTGATCTTCTCCGTGGACGAGCGTCTCTCGGGGCGTCCGCAGCTCTCGAACGACGCTGTCGCCAGCTTTGCCGAGGCAAACGCCGACGTCGCGATCGCCTTTGCCAGCATCGATCCGAACCGAGGCGCTGACGGCGTGCGCGAAGCCCGCGAGCTGGTGTCGACACGCCGTGTGCGCGGGCTGAAGCTCCATCCGCCACTGCAGCAGTTCGAGCCGAACGACCGCGTGGCGTACCCGCTCTATGAAGTGTTTGCTGAAGCGCGGCTGCCTGTGCTCTTCCATACCGGACACAGCGGCATCGGGACCGGCATGCCGGGCGGCGGAGGCATCCGGCTCAAATATGGCAACCCGATGCCGATCGACGATGTGGCGGTGGATTTTCCGGAGATGCCGATCATCCTGGCGCACCCGTCGTTCCCCTGGCAGGACGAAGCCATTTCGATCTGCCTGCACAAGCCGACCGTCTATATCGACCTCTCGGGCTGGTCGCCGAAGTACTTCTCGCCGACGCTGGTGCAATACGCGAACACGCTGCTCAAACACAAGGTGCTGTTCGGGTCGGACTATCCGCTGCTGACGCCGGATCGGTGGCTGGCGGATCTCGAGAAGACAACCATACGCGAGGATGTGCGGCCGCTCATCCTCAAGGAGAATGCGGTCAGGTTGTTTGGGTTGAGGATGTGAGTGGTGCGGCAGGCAGGTGCGGACGGAGGGTGCGGCAGGCGGGTGCGGATCCGTGTGACTGGGAGAGCCGATGAAAACCTGGCGAAGTGATGTCGTAGGCAGTCTGCTCCGCCCCGCTTTTCTGCAGGACGCCCGGGAGCGGCTCGCGACCGGTGAGCTCGCTCCGGCGGACTTCAAACGCGTCGAGGACCGTGCGGTCGACGAGGCCGTCGCCCTTCAAGAGGCCGCCGGGCTCGACGTCATCACCGACGGCGAGATGCGCCGGTATGCGTTCTTCGGACATCTCGTCGACGCGCTCGAAGGGTTCGACAAGCAGGGTGGCTGGTCGGTGACCTTCCGCGACGAGAAGGGCCAGTCCGCCTCGCTTCGCCGCCCGGTTGTCGTAGACAAACTGCGCTGGCGGCGGCAGATGAGCGTGGAGGAATTCACCTACCTGCGCGGACGCACGTTCCGGCAGGTGAAGGTCACGCTCATCAGCGCCCAGCAGGCGGCGGCGTACTACGATCCCGACAAGTCGCACGGTGCCTACGCCACCCGTGATGCGTATCTGGCAGATCTGGTGGATTTCACGCGCCGCGAGATCGCGGAGCTGGTGCGGCTTGGATGCACCTACATTCAGATCGACGCGCCGCAGTACGCGGCGCTCCTCGATGACACCATTCGCGAAGGCTACCGCCAGCGTGGAAACGACCCCGACCGCATGCTCGACACGTGCATCGAGCTGGACAACGCGATCGTCGGCGGGCATGCCGGCATCACCTTCGGCCTGCACATCTGCCGCGGCAATCACAAAAGCATGTTCTATGCGTCAGGTGGATACGATCGGATCGCCAGCCAGATCTTCAGCCGCGCGCGCTTCGATCGTTTCCTGCTCGAGTTCGACGACGAGCGATCGGGCACCTTCGAGCCGCTGCGTCACCTGCCCGACGACCGCCTCGTGGTACTGGGGCTCGTGAGTACGAAGCGGCCCGAGCTCGAAAACGTCCAGGACCTCACCCGACGCGTGGCAGATGCCACCCGGTTCATCCCGCTCGAACGCCTTGCGATCAGTCCCCAGTGCGGGTTCGCCTCGACGCATGAAGGGAACGCCATCTCACCAGCCGTCCAACGGCAGAAGCTCGAGCTCGTCACGGCGACGGCGCGCAGCGTCTGGCACGACACGAGTGCAGTCAGCCCCAGGTGACCCGTGAGGCATTCGTCAATCGTCAATCCGCAATCGTCAGTGCAATCACCCATCGTGAGATGCGCACTGATCGCCCTGGGGCTCATCGCCTGCGCCGCACCGATGGCCGCCCAGACGGCTTCGCCGTTACCGACCGCTGACGCGTGCACCCGTCTGGCGCAGCTCCGGATCCCTGGAGTGTCGCTGACGATCGACGCGTCCCAGTGGATCCCGCCCGGTCCGATACCGCCAGATCCCCCATTCCCAACGCTACCCGGCACGCTGCCGGCGTATTGCCGCGTGGACGGTACGATCGATCGCCGCCAGGGCGTGGGAGGACAGACATTCGGTATCGGTTTCGCAATCGCGCTCCCCGCCGATTGGAACGGTCGGCTGCTGATGCAGGGCGGCGGTGGATTGAATGGACGCGTTGGTCTGCCATTGGGAGCTGTGGCGGCAGGCGACAAGCCCGCTCTCGCACGCGGCTTCGCCGTCGTCACGACGGACACAGGTCACAAAGGCGCGGTCTTCGATCCCTCCTTCATGCAGGATCAGCAGGCGGCGCTCGATTTCGCGTACGTCGCCATCGGACGCGTGGCCACGCTGGCAAAGGACATCGTCGCGCGGTACTACGGTCGTGCCGCATCGCACTCGTACTACGCAGGCTGCTCGACCGGCGGACGCGAAGGCATGGTCATGGCCGAACGGTATCCCCGCTATTTCGACGGCATCATTGCGGGTGCCCCGGCGATGCGAACGGGACACTCCAACCTCGCACTGCGTACGGTGTCGGTGGCCATCAACCAGATCGCTCCGCGCGACGGCGCAGGCAAACCGATTCCCGCACAGGCGTTCTCGGAGAGCGACCGAAAAGCCCTGACCGACGCGGTGCTCGAGGCATGCGACGACAAGGATGGACTCAAGGACGGGATGATCTTCGCGACCAAACGCTGTGAGGTGGACCTGTCGGCGTTGACCTGTGCGGGCAGCAAAACGGATGGCTGCCTTTCGCCAGCGCAAGTCGCGGCGATCAAGAAAGCGATGGCTGGCCCGACAGACTCGAAGGGCCATCCGGTGTATCCGGGATTTCTGTACGACTCGGGAATCGCAGCCAGTGGTCCGGGCATTCCCGGACTCTTCGGTCCCGGCGCGGGATCGCCCGTGACGCCGACCATGGCGCTCGAGATGGACATCGACACGGAGGTGCGCGCCATCGAAGGGGATCCACAACAGACGAACACCGACACCGCAGCGTGGACGAATCTCACGACGTTCTCAGGTGCCGGCGGCAAACTGCTTTTCTACCACGGTGTGAGCGACCCGTGGTTCTCCGCACTCGACACGGTCGGATATTACGAGCGCCTTGGCGCATCGAACGGCGGGAGCAACGCGGTCATGGGTTGGAGCCGGCTGTTCCTCGTGCCTGGAATGGGAC
>JBKPMA010000353.1:0-5873 GCA_046731935.1 Acidobacteriota bacterium | reverse complement strand
ATGCAATCCTGTCCGCTGACAACTCGACGGATCTGAGCAGTCTGCGCCAGCCAAGCGTGTCGAACATCGCACCCATGCAGACCGGCGCGCCCACGTTTCCGGACATCCTGCCGGCACGGATCCTGACGACCACGCTCGTCGACTTCACGACGATGAACAGGAGGCTGCAGAACGCGTATTCGAGCCAGGCGAGTGCCGAAGTGGAGCGGTCGCTCGGCCACGGCCGCACCGTCAGCATCGGCTACATGTACCTGCGCGGCAGCAACCTGCTCATGTCGGTGAACCAGAACGTACCGACGTGCGCTCCTTTGGGCACCAACAACGGCTGCCGCCCCAATCCGGCATTCCGCAACAACAGCCAGTACTCGGCGGCCGGTCAGTCGAATTATCACGGCCTGCATGTCTCGTTCGTCCAGCGACCGACGGACTGGTACAGCCTCCGCGCGAGCTACACGCTGTCGAAGTCGATGAACGATCTGGGTGAAGCGTTCTTCAGCTCGCCGATCGATCCGACCGACATCATGCGCGACTGGGGCCGGTCTGACGACGATCAACGTCATCGTCTCGTGATCGACGGCACGATCAATACGCCGATGGCGCCAGCGACGACCCTCTGGGAACACCTGAGTCACGGCTTCCAGATCGGCGGCATGCTGCAGTACTACTCGTCGCTGCCGTTCAACATCGTGTCGGGCGTTGCCAATCTGCAGGGCACGACCAGCCGACCGCTCGCCGATGGCGCTACGGCATTGCCCAACTTCGACGTACGCGCCGTCACCTTCATTCCACGGAACGCCGGAACGGGCGGCGACTATTTCACGCTGAATCTTCGCCTGAGCCGGACGTTCCGTTTTGGCAACGCACTCAAAGTGGATGGGCTGATCGAGGCGTTCAACGTCACGAACCGGGTGAACAATGTGACGAGAAACAACACGTGGGGTCCTGGCGCGTATCCTGACAATCCCGTGCCGGCGTTCAACCGTATTACCGCTGTCGGTGATCCCCGGACGCTGCAGCTCGGCGCGCGGATCACGTTTTGAAGATCCCGATGACCTTCACCACTGCTCGATCGGCGTGCACCCTCGCGCTGGTTCTCTGTTCTGCGGCCATGGTGCCGGCCGGCGGCCGCACCACGGTGGAGTTGCGCGTGCAGGGTCGCGTGAACGCGTATCCGTCTATCGCCAGCGCGGGGTCGCTGGTCGCCGTCGCGTGGGGTGCGAGCGCGTCCGACGGCACCACGGAGATCTATGCGGCGCTCAGCCGTGACAACGGCCGCACGTTCGCGCGCGCTGTCCGCGTCAGCGATCGGTCCAGCCCTGTGCGGCTCGCCGGCGAACAGCCCCCGCGTATCGTCCTCGTTCCGCAGACCTCGCGCGAGCCGTCGATTGTCGTGGTGTGGACCGGCAAGGCGGACGCCGGCACGCGACTGCTGTCCGCGCGTTCGGACGATGGCGGACGGACGTTCTCCGCGGCGGCGCTCGTGCCGGGCAGCGACGCGGCTGGCAACAGGGGCTGGGAATCCGCAGCCGCCGACGGTACCGGCGGCGTGGCGGCTCTCTGGCTGGACCATCGGGAACTGGCCCAGGCTGCAGGCGCGGCGCACGCGCATTCGGAACACCAGCACGCACCGCTCGACACGTCCGTGGATGGCGCCGTACGCGCCCAGTCGTCGAAGCTGCTCTTCGCCAGGCTCGGAGACACGGCGAGCACACGAACGATCACAGGCGGCGTGTGCTACTGCTGCAAGACCACGATGGCGGTGGACGCCGATGGCCGGATCTACGCCGCATGGCGGCACGTGTTCGCAGGGAATATCCGAGACATCGCCTTCACGCTGTCGGCCGACGGAGGACGAACGTTCGCACCGCCGGTTCGCGTGAGCGAAGATCGCTGGGTGCTCGAAGGCTGCCCCGAGAACGGCCCCGCGCTCGCGGTGGATGGCCAGCATCGTGTGCACGTCGTGTGGCCGACACTGCTGCCCGGCTCGGCTGATTCGAACGAACCGACGCTGGCGTTGTTCTACGCGATGTCGTCAGACCACCAGGTCTTCACCGCGAGGCAGCGGATTCCGACCGAGGGAGTGCCGCGCCATCCGTGGATTGCACGCGGTTCGCACGATGAACTGATCGTGGTGTGGGACGAAGGCGGATCCGGCACGCGTCGAATCGCTTTGGCGCGCGGGTCGATCGACGCGAAGGGCGACGTCAGGTTCGTCCGTCAACCGCTCGGCGAGGCGTTCAGCGGAACGTATCCTGTGGTGGCGGCCAGCAGTGACGGCGCGACTGTGGCGTGGACCAGCGGACCTGCAGGGCAGACTGTGATCCGGGTCGCGAAGATCCCAGAGGAATAGGGCGGACCCGTTAAATTGTGGAGGCGAATAGGGCGGACGACAGGCATCTTCGCTGACTGCATCCGCCCCCACATGATTCTTCTGTGACTGGATCCGCCCCCACGATTAGTGTGGGGGCGGGGTCATTCATCCCGTCGTCACCCATTAGTTGTGGGGGCGGGGTCATTCATCCCTTCGTCGAATGCACCCCGCCCCAACCACTTAGGCGGCAGCAGCGAGCGCGGATGACTCGAGCGCCACGTCGAGCACCTGATCGACGGACCGCACGATGTGGAACGTCATCTGGTTCCGGACCTCCGCCGGCACGTCATCGAGATCCGGTTCGTTCCGCTCCGGCACGATGACCTCGGTGAGTCCCGCCGCATGCGCGGCCAGCACCTTCTGCTTGAGGCCGCCGATTGGCAGCACCCGGCCCTGAAGTGTGACTTCGCCGGTCATGCCGATCGTGCTCTTCACCGGACGGCCGGTCAGGAGCGACGCAATCGCCGTGACCATCGTGATCCCGGCGCTTGGCCCGTCTTTGGGAATCGCTCCCGCTGGGACGTGCACGTGCACTTCCCGCCCGTCGAGCGCCCTGTCATCGATTGCCAGCTCGGACGCGTGACTCCTCACATACGTCAGCGCAATGCGCGCCGACTCCTTCATCACATCGCCAAGCTGACCGGTCAGGACCAGTCCGTTTCTGCCGGGCATCGACGCGGCTTCGACGAACAATACGTCGCCACCGACGCCCGTCACCGCGAGTCCTGTCGCGACACCTGGAACCGCTGTGCGAACGGCCGCCTCGTGAAACACCTTCGGGCGCCCGAGCGCGTCGCGAACTGACGTCTCCTCGACCGCGATGGGTGCCGATTCGCCCGAGGCGATGCGCGTCGCCGTCTTCCGCAGCAGGGTGCCGAGCTCCCGGTCGAGCTGACGCACGCCGGACTCTCGCGTGTAGTTCGTGACGACGCTGCGCAGCACGGTGTCGTTGGTCGTCACTTCCTCCGCCCGCAACCCGTTGCGCTCGATCTGACGCGGCCAGAGGTGGCGCCGCGCAATGGCGACTTTCTCGTCGGTCGTGTATCCGTCGAAGCGGATCACCTCCATGCGATCGAACAACGGCCCCGGAATCGTTTCCGCCACGTTCGCGGTCGCGACGAACAGCACCTGCGACAGATCGAGCTCGACATCCAGATAGTGATCGCGGAACGAGTGGTTCTGCGCCGGATCGAGTACCTCGAGCAGCGCCGACGATGGATCGCCTCGCCAGTCCGCGCCGACTTTGTCGACCTCGTCGAGCATGATGACCGGATTCATGGTGCCGGCATCGCGCAGCGCCCGCACGAGACGGCCCGGCAGCGCACCGATATACGTCCGCCGATGGCCGCGTATCTCGGCCTCGTCGCGGACGCCTCCGAGCGACATCCGCACGAACTGCCTGCCCGTCGCGCGTGCGATCGACTCGCCGATCGAGGTCTTGCCCGTTCCCGGCGGGCCAATCAGCGTCAGGATCACGCCAGAGCGCTTGGTATCAGACATCCCGCGCTCGCTTCTGAGCTTCCGGACTGCCAGATACTCGGTGATCCGCTTCTTGACCTCGTCCAGACCCTCGTGGTCGGCGTCGAGGACTTCGCGGGCATGCACCGGGTCCAGTTGATCCTCGGACCGCTTGGACCAGGGCACGGCGAGCAGCCAGTCGAGATACGTACGGATCATCGACGCTTCGGCGTTCGTGTCGCCCATGCGCTCGACGCGGCTCAGCTCACGTTCGGCTTGAGTCCGGACGGCCTCAGGCATGCCCGCTTCGGCGATCTTCTGACGGTATTCCTCGGTGACCGACCCGTCGGTCTCACCGAGCTCCTTGCGGATCGCCTCCATCTGCCGGCGGAGTACGTACTCGCGCTGCTGCTTCTGCGCGCCTGACTCGACATCGTCGTGAATACGCTTTCGGACCTGCAGCTCCGCGAGGCGATCCCGCTGAAACTGAAGCGCCAGCGTCAACCGTTCGACGACGTCGAAGGTTTCGAGGAGCTGGAGCTTCTGATCGAAGCTGAAATCCGGCGAATAGCCGGCCGTATCTGCCAGCGCCCCGGAGTTCGTGATGGACCGCACGAACGCGCGGATGCGTCCGTCATCGCCGCGCAGCTCGAGAATCTCGTCGACGACGGCGCGGTATTCGCGCTCGAGGTCCCGCGTCACGGCTGGTGAAGGTGGCTGGTCCGGACGGGGTTCGACGTCCACGCGCAGCACGCCATCGGTATCCGCCGAGGCGGCGCCGAGGACCGCCCGGTGGAGTCCGGTCAACGAAACGGCGAGGCCCCGGCCTGCGAGCCGCACGCGATCCGATACCTCGGCGACGATGCCGACCTTGGCGAAGGTGTTGTCTCGCCTGGGGACGAGGAGGACGCGATCGTCGCTGCCGACGTCCACGGGCAGCGTGATGGGCATTCCCGGAAATGCCACGACGTCATCGAGCGGGATGAGTCTGAGCCTGTTCATGGTTGCAACATCGTAAGCAACTTACTTTAGTTTGTCAACTATTTAGTTTCTCATGTATAATCGGGACCGATGAAGTGCATGGACGCCGGCTCCAGCCGGGCCTGGCAGCTGCTGGTGCGGTTCTTTTTCGCGCAGCGGGAGCGGCTGCCGGCGGCCGGAGACGGCTTGGATCTGTCCCCCGCACAGTGGCACGTCCTGCACCTGATCGAGCCAGAGCAGCCGGTGCCGATGGGCCGGCTTGCCGACACGCTTGGCTGTGACGCCTCGAATGTGACCGGGCTGGTTGATCGGCTCGAAGCGCGGGGACTGGTCGAGCGGCGGGCGTCGGCGGGCGATCGCCGCGTGAAAGTGCTGCACCTCACACCGACGGGATCGCGGCTACGCGCCCAGTTGCTGCGACAGATTGCAGGAGGCTCGTGCCGCCTGGCACGCCTCTCGTCGCAGGATCAGCGGACGCTGGTCAGAATCCTCGAAACACTCATCGACGATCCCAGATAGCGCGCTCGGGCGGACGCAGGCGACTGGCGCTGACTGCATCCGCCCCTACATGCATGGTGTCAGATGTGGGGCGGGGCCATTACCCCGTCGTCCAAAATGTGCCCTGCCCGTAGCGCTCGGGCCGACGCAGGCGACGGACGTTGACTGCATCCGCCCCCACATCCATCGCCCAGATCATTCGTCGCGAACCGACTCCGATCTCATCTCGGGATGGCGCCGCAGATAGGCGCGCACGAACGGACAGACCACTACGACCGCCAGTCCTTCCGCCCGCGCGGCGGTCAGTGCCGCGTGTGCCAGCAGGCTCGCGATTCCCTGACCGCGCAGCGCCTCCGGCACTTCGGTGTGAATGAGTACGATGTCGTTCGCGCGGCGCCGGTACTGAAGAACAGACAAAAGGCCGTCTCTCACGATCTCGAAACGGCTACCCTCGCGGTTGTCGCGGACCTCGTCCATTACTCACCCGGTTCAGCGTAAATGAGATGGTGCACGACCGGGTCCTGCTGCACGTTGCGGTGTACGGCATCCTCCAGGTCCCGATCGG
>JBKPMA010000352.1:0-2792 GCA_046731935.1 Acidobacteriota bacterium | reverse complement strand
CCTCGAGCGCACGGAACGCGGCCTCGTGCGGCTGGTCAACGAGGATGCGAGCGGCAGCGTGGATATCTCGGCTGAGCAGACGTGGGCCCGCGATCTGCTCGATGCCAATCGTCTCTACAGGCAATCGGTGCGCGGCACCGGGTCGCCGGCCGTTGGTCTCTTGCTCGATCAGCTCGAGCCCGTTCTCCTCGATCTCGTACACAGCCCGAGCCGGTTGAGTGCGGCGGAGTTCGAGGCGCTGCGGGCGCGAATCGACGAACAGAGCTTGCTTTTCAAGGTGCGCGTCACGAATGGCGATGTGCGCGCGCGTGAACGGGCGCTGCGGCGTCCTGGAGTGCAAACGTCATGATGACAGCAGTGATGGTGGCGATGCTCGCGATCGCGAGTCCCGCCCCGGATGCCTTCGCCGATGCGGCGGAGGTCGAAACCCAGAGCGCCCAGGCCGTCTACAACCAGGGCACACAGGCGCTCGATCGGAGCGAGTGGGATGCGGCCGCGGACGCCTTCGAGCGCGTGGTCGCGCTCAAGGACAGCCGCGCGGATGCCGCTCTGTACTGGCGCGCGTACGCGTTGAACAAGAGCGGCAAGCGCGACGCCGCGCTGAAGACCCTCGCAGCGCTCAAAGCGGGCTACCCGCAGAGCCGGTGGGTTCGTGATGCCGGCGCGCTCGAGCTCGAGATCCGTCAGGCGTCCGGACAGACGCCGGCACCCGCCGCGTCCGACAACGACGAGTTGAAGCTCCTCGCCTTGAGCGGACTGATGCAGGCCGATCCAGAGCGTGCGCTTCCACTCGTGAAGCAGATGCTGCAGAGCGGGACGGCGTCGCCCAAGATTCGCGAGCGCGCGATGTTCGTGCTCGCACAGAGCGGATCACCCGAGGCGCGGCAGGCGCTGGTCGCGATTGCGAAAGGCACGAGCAATCCCGAGCTGCAGGTCGAGGCGATCAGGTATCTCGGTCTCTTCGGCGGCGATGAAGGCCGCAAGGTGCTCGGCGACGTGTTCGCATCCTCGAAGGATCTCGACGTCGGACGAGCGGTGCTGCAGGCCTATATGGTGTCTGGGGATCGGGCCCATCTGCTCGAGGTCGCGCGCACCACGACGCATCCGGAACTGCGCCGGCAGGCATTTCAGATGTTGGGCGCGAGCGGAGCCCGCGAAGAGCTGTGGCAGCTGTATCAGCAGAACAAGGATGTCGACAGCCGGCGCGAAATCATCAACGGCCTGTTCATCTCGGGAGGCAAGGATCAGATTCAGCAGATTGCGACGAAGGATCCTGACATCGATCTGCGCATCGAAGCCATCCAGCGCCTCGGTCTGATGGGCAAGGACACGGCGCCGCTGCTCAAGTCGATCTACGCGTCCGACAAGGACGCGCACGTCCGGCGGGCGGTGCTGAACGGATTCTTCGTGCAGGGGAATGCGACCGCCCTCATCGAGATCGCCAAGCAGGAATCCGATCCGGCGCTGAAGCGCGAGGCGGTGCAGAAGCTGTCCATCATGGGCTCGAAGGAAGCCACCGACTACATGCTGGAGCTGCTCAAATGAGGCTGCGTTCCGTCATCACTGTCGCAGTCTATCTTGCGCTCGTGCCACTCGTCGGTCGCTCGGGCGCGTGGGGTACGCCGCTCCAGGCATTCCCGTTCGGCGCTGTCGAAGCGCCTGGTCTCACAACCCAGGCGCCCGCTCAGACGCCATCCGCACCGGCGGCATCGTCCTCGCCGCTGGCGATCGTGTCGACCCGGCTCGAGCATCGCGATGTCGGCGCTGACTTCGTTTCAGTTGTCGGTGAAATCACGCGCGGCTCCAGCGAGCCGATCTGGATCGCGTACACCGTTCCCGCCATGTCGCGGCACGAGGCGCACCATGGCTGGGAGAAACGAGTCGATCGCGTCGTGCTCGACGAGGGTGGCCATCTCGAGCCAGGGAATGGGACCTGGGGTGACACGACCGTCCTCGCGATTCTGGCGCTGGTGAAAGCCGGCTCCGTCACGAGCGTTGTCACGACTGACGCGCGCGTCACGATCGACGCCGGACGCCAGCGTGTCGTGATGCTCGATCACGTGCGCCCCAAAGACAGCGTGACCTGGCTGGCGCAGATTGTTCGCGACCAGGCCAAGGCTGACGGCACGTCGCGGCAGGTCGAGCGGTGTGCACAGGGCGCGCTGGCAGGAATCGCGCTCACCGACGATGACAGTGCTGATACGGCGCTTCCACCGTTCACGGTCGCCGGTCAGCCTTCGTGGCTGCGTCGAGATGCGGCGTTCTGGCTCGGCGCCGCGCGAGGCGGCGCGGGTGCCGCGGTCATCGACCGGTTGGCCCGCAGCGATCCCGACGCCGACTTCCGGCAGCACCTCACGTTCGTCCTTACGTTGACGGGCCCGGCAGGCGTTGACACGCTGATTGAGCTCGCGCGTCACGACGCCAGCGGGCAGGTGCGCGGGCAGGCGCTTTTCTGGCTCGGGCAGAAAGCGGGGCAGCGCGCGGTCGGCACACTCGCACGGGCCGTGGACTCGGATCCGGACTCGCAGGTCCGGCGCCAGGCCGTGTTCGCCATCAGTCAGTTGCCGAAGGATGACGCGATCCCGAAATTGATCGAGCTCGCCCGAACGCACCGCGATCCTGGCGTCCGGCAGCAGGCGATGTTCTGGCTCGGGCAATCAGGCGACGCTCGGGCCCTGACGTTTTTCGAGGAAGTACTGTCGCACTAGTTCGGGGTCGGGCCTTCGGGGTCGGGCCTACAGGGTCGGGCCTACAGGCCCGACCCCGACAAGCTACACACTCCAGCCGCGCTC
>JBKPMA010000351.1:0-12958 GCA_046731935.1 Acidobacteriota bacterium | reverse complement strand
GGGCCTGTTCGAAGGTCACCCCCGGTTTCAGCCGCGCCACCGCGGACATTCCCATGGCCACACTGCGATCCCAGAACAGTTCGTCCCGCGACCCGCCAATTGGCACGTAGGCCTGAGTACCGCCGGTCAGCGTGATATCGGTCGGGGCCACGCCGATCACGGTGTACGACAGGCCATTCAAGAGGAGCTTGGTACCGATCACCCCTGGATTGCCGCCGAATCGTGTTTTCCAGTACGCCGTGCCCAGTACGATGACCGGAGTGCCGCCGCGTGTGTCTTCGGCGGCGCTGAACGTTCGGCCAGCCTCGGCCTTCAGCCCGAGCACGTCGAAGAACGGTGCGGACACCATGGCGACGCGCAGACGTTCCGGCTGGCCTTGCCCGAGCAGATTGAGGCTTTCGGTTCTGAACGCCGCCATCGACTCGAACGAACGCGCCCGGCCCGCCCAGTCCAGAAAGTTGAGATATGACGTCGACATTCGCGCGAACTGCGGCGCCGACGTGTACAGCCTCGCCAGCCGATCGGGTTCGGGGAAGGGCAACCGATCCAGCAGCACGGCGTTGACGATGCTGAACATTGCGGAGTTCGCGCCTATGCCAAGCGCGATTGTCAGAATGGCCACGACGGCAAACCCGGGCGCCTTGATGAGCATCCGCATGCCGTACCGGAGATCCGCGACTACCGTCCCAAACATGGTGCCCTTTCGAGGATGGCCGCGGAGACCGGATCGGTCTGGAGCGGCAGTTCGTGCCCGGTGCTCGTCAACGCGTAGCTATCGCTGTGCCACCGCGGCGAAGGCGTCCAAGTCTAGTCGCACGTGAGACTTTGCGGGAGTGCGTGATGAATTGGGGAAGAGCTCGACTGTGCGGGTGCGAACAATCCCGTCCCAGAACCGAGACGGGCTCTATCCCCGTTTTCCCTTACCCCTGCTCGCTCGGTACAAAAAAACGGGGCCCACGGTGACCCGCCGACCCCAAGAGGAGGATGGAAAGAGTTGGGCTCTTTCGCTGATTTAGACGATGTCGCGAAGTTGAAAGTTTTCGCGATCCGCCTGCCGCATATTTCGGTTCGATGGACGCACGGCAACAGCGGGTGCTCGAGACGGCTGTGGTACCATCCGCGGCGCCCCATGTCCGTGTCGTCGCCCGGCCCTTCGGCGGCCGGTCCTGCGGCTCCTGCCGCCCAACTCGCTCGCTCAGCCAGCGTGGTTGGACTTGCGACACTGACGAGTCGCGTGCTCGGTCTCGTGCGCGATCAGGTCATGGCATATCTGTTCGGCGCCGGCAACGCGGTCGACGCGTACAACGTCGCATTCCGGGTTCCCAACCTGGTCAGAGATCTGTTCGCCGAAGGGGCGATGAGCGCAGCGTTCGTCCCTACGTTTACCAGGACCCTCACGCGCGACGGGCGTGAGGAAGCGTGGCGTCTCGGCAACAACGTCGTAACCACATTGGTCGTGGCAACTGGCGTGCTCATGGTCATCGGGCTCCTTCTGAGCCGCCCGATCGTGACCGCCTTCGCTGGTGACTTCGCGACCGTCCCCGGAAAGCTCGAGCTCACTATCCAGCTGACGAGGGAGCTGCTGCCCTTTCTCGTGCTCATCGCCGTGGCGGCCGCGATGATGGGGATGTTGAACTCGCTCGATCAGTTCTTCGTTCCAGCGCTGTCGCCGGCGATGTTCAACATCGCGAGCATTGCCTGTGCCCTGTTGCTGGTGCCGGTGATGGCCTCGAACGGCGTGCCGACGATCTCCGCCATGGTGATCGGCGCCCTGCTCGGCGGACTCGGACAGGTGGCCATCCAATGGTGGGCGCTGCGGCGGCTCGGCTATCGCTATCGGATGCGCCTGGACCTCTCCGATCCCGGATTGCAGCGCGTCCTCGTGCTCATGGGCCCCGGGACGATCGGCCTGGCAGCGGCGCAGGTGAACATCTTCGTCAACACCATTCTCGCCACCTCCGAGGGCACTGGTGCCGTGTCGTGGCTGAACTACGCGTTCCGCCTGATGTATCTGCCCCTCGGCATCTTCGGCGTCTCGCTCGCGACCGCGGCGGTGCCTGCGATTTCACGGCACGCCGCCAGGAACGACGGTGACGGCGTCCGCCACGAAGTCGCCAACAGTCTCGCGATGATGCTGCTGCTGAACGTGCCGGCGACGTTTGGACTGCTTGTGCTCGCGCGTCCAATCGTGGCGATGCTGTTCGAACGCGGAGCCTTTACTCCGTACGATACGGACGCCACGGCGGCGGCCCTTGTCTGTTACTCACTGGGCCTGATTGGGTATTCGGCGGTGAAGATTGCCGCGCCGACGTTCTACGCGCTCCACGATGGACGGACGCCCGTCGCGGTCAGCGTGGCCAGCGTGGTCTTCAACACAGCGATGAACCTGATCCTCGTCCGGCGCTTCGGGTACCTCGGGCTGGCCGTGGGTACGTCAGCGACGTCGGTGCTGCACGCGGGAGTACTGCTGGAGCTATTGCGCCGCCGCTTGAACGGTCTCGAGAGCGGGCGGCTCGCCGGGGTCCTCGTACGCGTGACGCTGGCTTCG
This sequence comes from Acidobacteriota bacterium, assembly GCA_046731935.1. Taxonomy (GTDB): domain Bacteria; phylum Acidobacteriota; class Vicinamibacteria; order Vicinamibacterales; family JAENWD01; genus CAVUPP01. The sequence continues at coordinate 10,410 of JBKPMA010000351.1, read as the reverse complement.
ATCGTCATGGCCGTTGTGGCCTGGAGCTGTCAGTACGGTCTCGATCAGCTGATGCCTGGCCGCGACCTGGCGCGCCAGGTTGTCCGCGTGGGGGCATCGATCGGAACAGCGGTCGTCGCGCTCGCCGTCGTGACGCGCATGCTCGGCATCGAGGAGATTCTGAGTCTGGTGAAAGAGATCCGGCGCCGGTTGGCAGGTCAGTGAATGCGCCGATCGATGTCGTCGCCGCGCCGTCCGCCCGAGTACACGTCGAATCGCCGGCGCATCCGGTCAATCCGCCACTTGTTGTAGCGATAGCGGAGCTCCGCCAACGGGTGCACGCGCAGGGTCCCGCCCCGAAGGTAGAGATACCCGATCACAAGCCCGCTCAGATGCGCGATGTGCGCCACCCCGCCTTGCTGGCTGCTGATCGAGAACAGCAGCGCGATTCCGCCAAGGATCATCACGAACACCCGCGCGGGCAGCGGGAAGATGATGAAGATGATCTGCCTGTGCGGAAAGTAGAGCGCATAGGCCAGCAGGAGCGCGTAGATCGCGCCTGACGCGCCGATCGTGACGGCCAGATACATCTGCTGCGCAAAGCCGAACGGCAGCAGCGAGACGAGCACCGTGCACAGCCCGGCGCCGACGCCCGTGATCGCGTAGTACCTCGAAAAGAACGGCGTTCCCCAGACGCGTTCGAGCTCCACGCCGAACATCCAGAGCGTGAGCATGTTGAACAGGATGTGCATCACGTCCGCGTGGACGAACATGTACGTGACGACCTGCCACACGGCAAACGAGCCAATCACGGACGCAGGCTGCAGCCCCAGCACGAACCGCAGGGACGGCATGAGCATGGTCACGACGAACATGCCGACGTTGGCGATGAGCAGCGCCTTCACGGCGGGCGTCACCGGGCCTGGCCCGAACTGGACGGTGTAAGGAGACGATGGATAACGCGGCATGAAGCTCTTTGAAACTGACGCGGTGGGCCTACCCCTTGTCCCTGGCCTCGATCCAGTCGCGGCGCAACGGGCTGTAGACGTCGAGGTCGAACGTATCCTCGAGTGCTTCGGCCTGATGATCAACGTGCGCGGGGATATGCAGCACTTCGCCCTCACGCACGACGATCTCTTCGCCGTTGACGAGAAACTTGAGCGCGCCCTGCAGGACGTAGGTCAATTGTTCGCTCTCGTGGGCGTGCATCGGCACGATCGCGCCGCGCTTCAGATAGCTCTGCGCGAGCATCTCGCGATCACCGCTGATGACCTTCCGGGAGATCATCTCGGTGACTTTTTCGAGCGCAAGCTCGTCCCATCGATGCAGGCGTACGGCGTCCTTGGCTGCCATGACCCTCTCCGCGTCCCACACCGCGGCGCGCGGCCCGCGCGACCCTTCGAAGAGCGCGGCCAGAATCCAGCTCCAGCCACTTTTGCTCCTGTTTTGAAGGATTTGCAGGTGATCGCGGGTCCTGAGTATACCACCCGGCCGGTGCTATACTGCGATAGGGTTGGGCCTGAGACGCCTGCCCTGCGCGCTGCGGTCGCGCCGACCTTGATCCCATTCTCGAGCGCTGCATGAAGGCTACGGCCGCACGACCAGGAGGGGCGCTTGACGCCCGCGCCGACGGCACGAGCGTGACGCTTCCCCACGGTCTCACTTCCCGCATCCTCATCGACGCGTATCGTTGGATGCTCCTGTCGCGCCGTATCGACGACAAGGAGATCCAGCTCAAGAATCAGAGTCAGATCTATTTTCAAATCAGCGGTGCCGGCCACGAGGCCATCCTCGTCGCCTCGGCCATGCACACCCGGGGCGGCTACGACTGGTTCTGCCCGTACTACCGCGACCGGGCGCTCTGCCTCGTGCTGGGCGTCACTCCGCTCGACATGTTCCTGCAGGCCGTCGGCGCCAAGGACGATCCTGCATCGCGCGGCCGGCAGATGCCGTCGCACTGGGGTAGTCCGTCGCTCCATATCGTGTCGCAGGGCAGCCCTACCGGCACGCAGGCACTGCAGGCCGTCGGACTCGCCGAAGCGTCTACGCTCTATCAACGCATCACGGACATCCCCGATCGCGCCGATCACTTTCATCCCGACGATGTGGTGTATTGCTCAATTGGTGACGGTGCGACGAGCGAAGGCGAGTTCTGGGAATCGCTCAATACGGCATCCCAGGAACGTCTTCCCGTCGTCTACGTCGTCGAAGACAACGGCTACGCGATCTCAGTGCCGGTGGAAGTGCAGACGCCCGGCGGCAACATCGCCCGTCTCGTCCAGTCGTTCCCGCATCTCAAAGTCATCGAAGTGGACGGCACGGACTTCGTCGCGAGCTACGGCGCGCTCGGCGAGGCCGTGGCGTGGGCACGCGCGAGATCGGGTCCGGCACTGGTCCACGCGCGCGTGACGCGGCCGTACTCGCACTCGCTCTCCGACGACGAGCGGCTCTACAAGACAACGGAAGAGCGCGAGGAAGAAGCGAAGCGCGATCCGATCCCGCGGCTCGGGCGGCTGCTGCTCGAGTCTGGCTTCGCCAGCGAAGAGGATCTCGCCGATGTATCGGCGTCGGTCGATCGCGAGATTCAGGAGGCTGTGGATCGCGCACTGACCGCGACGCGGCCCGGCAAGGAAACCGCCGCGTTATGGGTGTTCTCACCCGACGTCGATCCGTCAGGACCTCAGTTCGAGCGGACACCCGACACGTCCGGCAAGTCAGAGACGATGGTTGCCGCGATCAACCGCACCCTACACGACGAGATGCGCGCCAATCCGCGGATGGTCGTGTTCGGGCAGGACGTCGCCGACTGCAGCCGCGAGGATTCTCTGTCTCGTGTCTCGGGCAAAGGCGGCGTGTTCAAGGTCACGCACGGTCTGCAGAAAGCGTTCGGGAGTACGCGCGTCTACAACTCACCGCTCGCCGAGGCCAACATCGTCGGCCGGGCGTTCGGGCTGGGCGTGCGCAAGCTGAAGCCGGTCGTCGAGATTCAGTTCTTCGACTACATCTGGCCGGCGATGATGCAGATTCGTGACGAGATCACGATGCTCCGTTACCGGTCGGGCAACGGATTCTCCTGCCCGATGGTGATCCGCGTGCCGATTGGCGGCTATCTCCGCGGCGGCGCGCCATATCACAGCCAGTCGGGCGAGAGCATCTTCGCGCACTGCCCGGGCATTCGTATCGCCTACCCCTCGAACGCGCAGGACGCCGCTGGACTGCTGCGGACCGCTATCCGCTGCGACGATCCGGTGCTCTTCCTCGAGCACAAGCACTTGTACCGCCAGACGTACAACAAGGCGCCGTATCCTGGCGCGGACTACACCGTGCCGTTCGGACGCGCGGCGCTGCGCCGGGCCGGCGAAGACGTGCTGGTCATCACGTGGGGTGCCCTCGTGCAGCGCACCCTGCTGGCCGCGCAGCAGGCCGAGCGCGAAGGACTGTCAGTCGCCGTGCTGGATCTCCGGACGATCATCCCGTACGACTGGAACGGCATCAGCGAACACGTCCAGAAGTGCAACCGGGTCATCGTCGCGCACGAGGATCAGTTGACGTGCGGTTTCGGGGCGGAAATCTCTGCGCGGATCGCCGACGAGCTTTTCCACTGGCTGGATGCGCCGATCCGGCGCGTCGCCGCACTCGATACGCCAGTTGCCTACGCCCCCGACCTCGAAGAAGAAATCCTCCCTCAATCGTCAGACGTACTGGCGGCGATACGCGAAATAGGACGCTATTAAGATTTCGCGTATTGACGATTGCAGATTGTTGAGTGACGAATAACCCCGATCGGTGTGGGGCCTGGTCAATGTGGGGCCGGGGTCATTACAACTAGGCTCGATGTGGGGCCGGGGTCATTCATCCCTCACCGATGCACCCCGGCCGGGCTGTGGGGCCATTCGTCATTCGTCAATCTGCATTCGTCAATGCGGCTTCGTCAGTGTAAGTGTGGGCGCCGTTCCCGGCTCCTCGTACTGCTTCTGAATCGCCTCGAACCAGATCTGCGCGATGCGGTCGTAACCGGCGGGGGTCGGGTGTAATCCGTCGGCGCCGATCGTGCCAGCCGGCACGCCTCCGAGCGCGTTGAAGAGATCGACGATCACGACCTGGTCGCCGTGGGCGAGATGCCTGATGGCGTCGTTCAACTTCGGCACGGTTCCCGCGGAGTGGCCGTTCTTGCCCTCGGGATCTTGCGGAGGCAGCGTGGCGAGCAGTACAGGGATGCCCTTCTTGTTCGCCGCGTCAACCATCTCCTCGAGGGCACGGGCCGCCGGCGTCACCCCTTCGTCTGCATCACCAGCCGTGATCAGATAGTGATTCAGATCGTTCGCGCCCTCGAGCAGCAGCACGACGTCCGGCTTGTCGGCATCGAGCGTCCTGCCGAAACGCCGCTTGCCTTCTCCATCCGCTTGCTCGCCGGCGACACCTTCGTTGATGACCTGCGTGACCTGCGACGTGTAGCGCGCGGCGAGCAGCGCCTGCAGCTTGAGCGGATACGCGTCGTTCGGGTTGTACGCAAGCATGGTGGCAATCAGCGACGTGACACCCTGCGTCATGCTGTCGCCAAACGCCATGAACTTGACGGCGCTCAATTTGGCGGGAGCCGTAACCGACACGTCAAACGAGCATGAGGCCGTGCGGCTGGTCGCATCGGTGGCCGTGCAGGCGACGGTCGTTGTGCCGACGGTGAACGTGCTGCCGGATCCGGGAGCGCACGCCACCGAGACAGGCGGCGACCCGTTCTGGGTCGTTGGCATCACAAACGTGACGTCTGCGGTTTGTCCGTTCGTGGACGACGCGGTGACGTTGCCGGGGCACGAGATCGAGGGCGGGTCCGGCGTCGGTGTCGGCTTGGTCGGCGATCCGCCGCATGCCACTGCGACCGTCAGAAACAGGAGAGCGCCGGCTTGCCGGAGCGCGACACCGAAGGACGCGGGGTGCATCGAAGTGGACCGCGCGTGCCTTTCTCGCGCAACCTGTCCTAGCATGCTGGGAAGAGATGCCAAGGCTGAGCTATGAATTCTACCTTATCTCGCCGAACGCATTGGAAGGTTGTGTGCACGGCGGTTGGGCTGGGCATCACTCTCCCTCTGACGGCGGCTCTGTGGGCCCAAAATAGCTCATCCGGGCGCGTTGAAACACTTCGTCCGTCGAGTGCGCTGCCTCCGCACGTGACCGGGTTGTTCCGCGAGCCGGCGGGCTTCGTTGCGCGTACCGACGGCAGCTTTCTGGTCTTCGATCGCAGAGCGCACAGTGTCTACCGTGTCAGCGCCGATCGGACAAGTGCAAACCAGCTCGTCTCGATCGGACACGAGCGCGGGCGGCTGATCCAGCCGGTGGCCTTTGCGGTCGGCGCGGACGGCACATTCGTCGTGGCTGATGCGCCGTTCGGGCGCCAGCGTGTACAGCTGTTTGCTGGAGACGGCAGACAACTCGGCGGATGGTCGCTGCCCGGTGACGTTGCGGAGCTGGTGCGCCTGGGTGGACTCGTGCTGAATGGCGTCGGCTCGCTTCAGTACGACGGCGATCATGTTTTCGTGAACGAACCCGAGCGCGGCGCGCTGATTACCCGCTACACGATCGACGGCCGTGCAGACCTGACCGTAGGCCGGCTGCGCGAGACGCCCTACGCATCGACCGACAGTGCGCTTCATCGGGCGTTCAACACGGGCCTGCCGTTGGTGGATCCACGCGGCGGGTACTACTTCGTCTTTCAGACCGGCGAACCTCGCTTCCGAAAATACGACGCGCAGGGCACGCTCGTCTTCGAACGCGTGATTCAGGGTCGCGAGCTCGATGCGTTGCTCGCGAGGCAGGCCACCGTGTGGCCCGGTCGTCAGTCAGGATCCAACGAGGTGCCGGCAGTCCCGCCGATCGTGCGGACAGCGGCCGTGCGCCCGAACGGCGAGTTGTGGATCGCACTCGCGGTTCCATTCACGTATGTGTTCGACGCGGAAGGCGAGAAGGTCCGCGTCGTGCGGTTCGAAACCACCGGGACGCTGGCGCCCGAAAGCCTGTCGTTCACATCCGATGGGCATGTGCTGGCGACACCAGGCTGCTATGTCTTCGATGCCGGCGGCTAGCCGCCCCAGAGCCCCTCGAGCTGGCATGTTACGATCTTTCACCTGACCACCATGACACCGGAGCAGCTTGCCGTTGCGGAGGCCAACGAAGCCTTCTACAAAGCGTTGTCGCAGGCGGATCTCGACGCCATGACCGAACTCTGGTTCCCTGCCGAATGGGCGGAATGCGTGCACCCGGGCTCAGTCTCGTTGCGGGGGTGGGACGCTGTCAGAGACAGCTGGCGGCAGATCTTCGACAACGGCGCCCGACTGGCCGTCAGCCTGAGCGAAGTGCGCGTGCGGATGCTTGGCGACGTCGCGTGGGTGTCCTGTCTCGAGCGAATCGCCACCGCCGACGCAGAGCAGATTCACACGTCGCTGATGCAGGCGACGAATCTCTTCGTCCGGCACGACGGCCGCTGGCGGATGGTGGTCCACCATGCGTCGCCGGTTCCATTTCTCACGCCCCAAGCCTCTCACTCCGGCAGCCTGGTGAATTGATGCTCCCGCGTGCGCGGCTGTTCCCGCTGGCGGCGATTCTGTCTGTCGTTGCCGTCGCGAACGCACGCGAGACCACGAATGGAGCGCTCACCGACGTACCTGGAATTCGCGTCGGTCACTACACCTTGAGCGAACGACCGACAGGGTGTACGGTCGTCCTCGCCGATCCTCCAGCGGTAGGCGCCGTCGACGTGCGCGGCGGCGCACCCGGCACTCGCGAGACGAACCTGCTCGATCCCGTCAATACCGTCGAGCGCGTCAATGCCATCGTCCTCGCCGGCGGCAGCGCCTTCGGACTCGACGCGGCGTCGGGTACGGTGAAGTGGCTCGAGGAGCACGGGGCAGGATTCGAGACGTCGGTCGTACGTGTGCCGATCGTGCCAGCCGCGATCCTGTTCGACCTGGGGCTCGGCGATCCGCACGTGCGGCCGTCCGCAGACTGCGGCTATCGCGCGGCAGCCGCCTCGACATCGGGTCCGGTCGCCGAGGGAAGCGTCGGCGCAGGCGCCGGTGCGACCGTCGGCAAGTTGATGGGCATGGGGCGCGCGATGAAGTCAGGAATCGGCACCGCGTCCATCTCGACCACGAGCGGTCTCGTCGTGGCTGCACTCGCCGCCGTCAACAGCGTTGGCGACGTCATCGATCCCGCCACGGGGCAGGTCATCGCCGGGATACGGACCTCCGACGGACGAGGACTGGCGGACGCCCGCCGGGTACTCCGCACGAACGCCGGAGTCGTCGGGACCGCGGGCGAGAACACGACGCTGGTCGTTGTCGCGACCAACGCAGCGCTGACCAAGGCGCAGGCGACCAAGGTTGCGCAGATGGCGCAGGATGGTCTGGCTCGCGCCATCGCCCCGGTCCATACGCCGTTTGATGGGGATACCGTCTTCGTGCTCGCGACCGCAGGGCGTACGCCGAAAGACGATGTGCTGACGGTGGGTGCCATGGCTGCCGACGTCACCGCATTGGTGATCACGCGAGCGGTCCGTGAAGCGACTGCAGCCGGCGGTGTGCCGGCGCTTCGCGATCTGCCGCACTGACCATGCGCGAGTGCCGGGATAGGTTGCACAGGTGAACCAGCACCTGACCCTGCTCCTGATGTATTCGGCAGGCCTCGTTGCGCTTGGACTGGCGGTCGGCCGACTGGTGCGCAGCAGTGGGACCTTCTTCGTGGCGGGACGCGGACTGTCGGCCCTCCTCGTGTTCGCCACGATGCTCGCGGCGAACATTGGCGCGGGCTCAACGGTGGGTGCGGCCAGCCTTGGTTATCAACTTGGCTGGGGCGCATGGTGGTGGAACGGGTCCGCCGGTCTCGGCACACTGATTCTCGCCTGGTGGATCGGACCACGGTTGTGGCGAGAGGCCAGCACGCATGGCTTCCTGACGCTGGGCGACTATCTCGAGTTCCGCTACACGCCGGCTGTGCGTCTCGTGACGGCGTTGGTCCTGTGGAGCATCACGGTCTTCGTCCTGGCGGCACAACTGATTGGGGTGTCATCGGTGCTCCAGGTCGTCGCAGGGCAACCACGATGGGTCGGCGCCGTCGTCGGCGGCGTGTTGATGCTCACGTACTTCGTCGCCGGCGGGCTGCTCAGCTCTGCGTGGGTCAACCTGGTGCAGCTTGTGGTGATGATTGCCGGATTCCTCGCGGCGATACCGTTCGCGCTCGCCGCGACGCACGGCATTCCTCTGACCGCAGGTCGAGGCACATCCGTGCCAGAGTCACTGGTGCAGGGGACGTTCCTCGTGCCGCTGCTGACGCCTGCCTTCATCGTGTCGCCTGGACTGGTGCAGAAGGTGTACGGCGCCGTGGACGAACGGGCAGTACGGATGGGGGTTGGTCTGAGCGGCCTGGCGCTGATGGTGTTCGCGGTGATTCCTCCGCTGCTCGGCCTCTCGGCGCGGGCGCTGCATCCGAATCTTGCGTCGGCGGATCTCGCGCTGGCGACCGTGCTCGTCCACGATGTTCCGGCGGTGGTCGGCTCACTCGGTCTGGCGGCCGTGTTCTCTGCAGAAGTCAGTTCCGCTGATGCGGCGCTCTTCATGCTGGCGACCTCTCTCTCGCAGGATCTCTACCGACGCTTTCTGCGACCGGCGGCGACCGATGCGCAGGTCTTGCTGGCGGCTCGCGCGGCAGCCGTGGTGGGAGGTATCGCGGGAATGGCACTCGCGGTCGTCGTGCCCACGGTCGTGACGGCGCTCACCGCGTTCTATTCACTTCTGACGGTCTTACTGTTCGTCCCGGTCGTCGCGGCGGTCGGCTTGAAGCACGTCAGCGGCAGGGACGCGTTGATGTCGATCGCCGCCGGTGTGACCGTGTCACTCGCCGCCCAGTTTACAGCGGGCGGCGGCGGATGGCACGGATGGGCACCGGCTCCACTCGGTCTCTCGGCCAGTGCCGGAGCGTTCGCGATCTCGTACTTCACCCGGTCACACGCATGATCGAAGCACACGATCTCTCGCGCCGCTTCGACGACCGCGTTGCCGTGGAGGGCGTGTCGCTGCGCGTCGAGCCGGGCGAGATCTTCGGCCTCCTCGGTCCGAACGGGGCAGGCAAGACGACGACGCTCAGGATGCTGGGCGGTCTGATCGTGCCATCAGGGGGCCGCGCGAGCATCGCGGGGATCCCGTTGACGCGCGAGCGCCTCGACGAAGTCCGCACCCGCGTCGGCTTCCTCACCGAAGCACCGGGCCTCTGGGATCGGCTGTCGGTTCGGCTCAACCTGCTCGTCTACGCGCGGCTGTACGGAGTGGCGGACCCGGAGCGTGCCGTCTCGCGCGCGTTGGATCGTTTCGGGCTCGGCGATCGTCGAGAGACGCTGGCGGCGCAGCTCTCGAAGGGTATGAAGCAGAAAGTGGCGATTGCGCGAGCCTTGATCCACGAACCGCCGGTCGTCCTGCTGGACGAGCCCACGTCAGGCCTCGATCCGCAGACCGCGCGGCTCGTACGTGAGCTCGTCACGGAGCTGAGTGCCCGTGGCCACGCCATCATCATCTCGACCCACAACCTCGACGAGGCCGAGCGTATCTCGACGCGTATCGGCGTGCTTCGGCGTACGCTGATTGCGGTCGATACGCCGAATGCGCTCCGCAGGCGGCTGTTCGGACACCGGCTCGAGGTCCGCGTGCGCGCCGACGGCGCCCGGTTCGCCGAGGTTGCGGTGCGCGCAGGCGGACGCGACCCGCTCGTCAACGGAAATGGCTTCTCGGTGGGCGTGGACGATCCCGCGGTCACGACGCCCGACATGGTCCGGGCACTCGTCAATGCCGGAGCCGACGTGATCGCGGTGACGCCCGCGCAGGCAGCCCTCGAGGACGTGTATCTAACGCTTCTCGGTGAGGGCGGCGAAGGAGCAGCGGCTTCATGAGAGTCTCCGGCGTTCGCATCCGGGCTCTGCTGCTGAAGGAGCTGGCGGAGCTCCGACGCAATCGGGTTGCGCTTCTTCCCGTCGTGATCCTCAGCTTGTTCTCGGTGGGCCTCCCGCTGCTCATCGCGGTTGCGGTACCCGCATTCACCGGATCGCTTCTCTCGGAAGATCCGGAGTTCCTCCGTCTCGTGCATCGCGGCGGAATTCCTATCGACCTGCCGTCGCTCACGAACGAGGGCGCCGTGCAAGCGTTCGTCTTCCAGCAGTTCCTGATGCTGCAACTGTTGATTCCGGCCACTGGAGCGATGGCGTTTGCCGGCTACAGCCTGATTGGCGAGAAGCAGGGACGCACGCTGGAACCGCTGCTTGCCACGCCAATCACCACGCCGGAGCTGCTGATCGGAAAAGGGCTTGGGGCGCTGCTCCCGTCGTTCGGCATCATGATCGGTGCAACGCTGCTCTACATCATCTGTATCGCCATCTTTGCGCACCATGGGGTGCTC
>JBKPMA010000350.1:0-5822 GCA_046731935.1 Acidobacteriota bacterium | reverse complement strand
GTCTTGGCCACAGAAGCGGCCCGTTCGAGATTCGGCTTGTACACGTCGCAGATCGCCACGATGTCAACGTCCGCCAGTGCCAGGTGCGCCCGGAGATCGGAAGTGCCTTGCCGTCCTGTCCCCAGCACTCCGATACGCACGCGATCGTTGGCGCCGATGACACGTGAGGATGTTGATTGGGCGTTGAGCAAGGAGCGCGCGCCTATCACACCGGCAGCGCCCGTCGCCAGGAACGTTCGGCGGTCGATCGATGGAGACATCAGGCCTGATCCTCTCCCGTGCTCGGCACGGTGTACGCAGACAGCAGACTCGCCATTGTCGCAACGATCACAGGACCGATGACGATCCCGATGAGACCGAAGGCGCTCAATCCGCCAAGGAGGCTGACAAAGACCAGCAGACCGTTCATCTGCGCACGCCCGGCCAGCAGCGCCGGTCGCAGCACGTTGTCGATCATGCCGACGACGCCCGCCCCGACGCAGATGACGACGACCCCCTTGGCAACGGATCCGGTCGTGAGCAGCCAGACCGCGGCGGGCAGCCAGATGATCCACGCGCCGACGACCGGCAGCAGCGAAAAGAAGGCCATCAGTACGCCCCAGAAGACCGGCCCGTTGATGCCGACGGCCCAGAAGAGCAGTCCGCCTGCGGCGCCTTGCGCGCTCGCCACGGCCATCGACGCAACGACGCTGGCGCGGATGAGATCCGCCGCCTGCCGCAGGACCTGCTCGCGATGCTCGGGCTCGAAAGGCAGCACACGGCGAACGATGGCCATGATGGGGCCTGCGTCGCGGAACAGGAAGAACATCGCGAACACCACGATCACGAGGTCGAGCAGAAAGGTGCCGATGTTTCGCAGCGTGTTCGCGACCAGCGACGCGCTGCCGCCGGCCAGCGAACGTCCGGCGTCTGTCACGAGGTCGGTGAGCCGGTAGCTGCCCACGAGTGGACCGCGAGCGTCGAGCCACGCCCACCATCGGCTCAGCCGCTCCATCTCGCCGCTCGCGAAAGCGGCCTGGACGGCGCTGATTGCGCTGCCGGCCTCCCGGGCGAACGCTGCCAGCACGAGCACCGACGGCAGGATCAAGATGCAGGTGACGATGAGCGTCGTCGCCAGTGCCGCCAACGAACCGCCGAATCGCCGCGCGAGCGGGGTGTACCAGGAATAGAAGTAGACGACCAGCACTGCTGCGGCACAGAGCGGCAGGATGAAGGGCCGCGCGATGATCCAGAGCAGGTAGGTGACGAGCGCGAGCGCCGCGTAGAAACTGACCGCTCGTACGCGGTCACGATTCTCGCGGAAGTCGGTCGGCATCGGCGTGACTCGGGCACCCTGACCGGCGCGCCGGGCGCACCGCAGGCCAGCCTATTTGCCGGCCTTCAGCTCGTCGTCGATCATGGTGACGAACGTCTGCATCGGCTGATTCCCCGAGAGCATACGCCCGTTCACGAAGAATCCCGGTGTGCCGTCTACGCCGAAGCGGACGCCTTCGTCGACATCCCGCTGGACGGCGGCCTTGGCATCGGTCCCCGACAGGCAGCTGTTGAAGCGCCCGGCGTCGAGACCAGCCTCCGTGGCGATCCGTTCGAGCGTCGGAGTGCTGCCGTCGGGTCCGTTCGCGTACAGCCGATCGTGATACTGCCAGAACTTGTTCTGCTGCTCAGCGCACCAGGCGGCTTCGGATGCCTGCCGTGCTTCGGGATGCAGGCTGTCGAGCGGGAAATGCCGGTACACGATCCGCACCTTGTCGGGATACTTCGACAGCAACGCCGACAGCGTGGGCTGGGCCGCGCGGCAGAACGGGCAGTGGAAGTCCGAGAACTCGACGATGGTGACCGGTGCCGATCCGTTGCCGCGGGTCGGGAACCCTTCCGTCTTGACGGCGAACCGCTTCGCGGGCGGCGCCTTCAGGAGCACATCGACCGCGGCCTTCGCGCGAAGACTGCCGATGAAGGCCTCGCGCCGCGCGGTCAGCTGCTGGTCGCCCAGATACGCTTTGATGCGCGGAGCCAGTGCCGCAGGGTCTCCCTGAATGCGCGAGCGGTTGGCCGCTACGAACTTCGCGACATCGTCGTCGGTGACGGGGGATACCTTGCTGGTCACTTCCTGTGACACGAGGGCGTCGACCGTGACGCCGCGCCGCTTGGCCTCCGCGGCGAGCAGCCGGTCTGCGATCAGTTCGTCGAGGCGATCACGCTTGATCTGGTAGACCTGCTCTTCGAGTTTGGCGACCGACGCGGCTGTCGTCTCTTCGAGATCCGCCGCGGTGATCGACTGGCCGTCGACCGTGGCAACGACATCCGGTGGCGCAGTGGCGCTGGGGGCATTCGCCGACGCAGGCGGTGCCTGCTGGCTGTGCGCATTGCCGCAGGCTGGAATCGCCACGAGCAGGGCGAACAGGGGCACGATCGCTTTTGGACTCACCGTCACACACGCCTCCGGAAATCGGCTCGCCTGTACACGTCCCGCAGGCGCACCGCGAACACTCCATAGTACGCCGAAGACTGGTAAGGCGGCACTGCATCTCCCGAGCAGCAGAGCCGCGGGCACGGATTTCGCCTGCACCAGGGCATCGTGCCGGTGGAATACAGGCGTGGCCTGCTGCCGCGTCGTGACGCGAGCTGCTCCGGATCTCGCGACCAGCCTCTCGGACGCACGGTTTTGGCCCTCAGGCCGGCGATCGCACTGCTCACACTGGCAGTCGTTCTGGCCGGCCCGACGCCTGCCAGTGCGCACCGAGGCGGTCGTCGTGCCGACACACGTGTCGAAACCACGGCACATCCGGCGCCGCTCACGACGGCCCAAGCCATACGCACGCTGACGATCGACGAGGCCGAGCGCAAAGCGGCGGTCCAGCTCGATGCACAGGTCACCTACTTCGACAGGGACTGGGGTCTGCTGTTCGTGCAGGATGCGACGGCCGGTGTCTTCGTGTACCTGCGCGACCAGAAGATGACATACGAGGTGGGCCAGCACGTCCTCGTGTCGGGCGTGACGGTCCCTGGCGATTTTGCTCCGTCCGTCGGTGATGCGGTCGCGACGGTCGTCGGATGGCGGCCGCCACTGAGGCCGATCATCCCCAACAGCGAACTGTTGCATCGCGGTCAATACGACAGTCAATGGGTGCAGTTGGAGGGCATCGTCCGGTCACTGCTGTTCCCGGTCAAGAACAACCATCTGATGCTCGTCCTGATGGTGGATGGCCACCGGGTGCTGGCCGAGTATCCAGAGATCTGGAAAGGCAAGCTGCCAACGGAGCTGATCGATGCCCAGGTCCGGATTCGCGCGGTCTGCGGCTCTCGGTTCAACCAGAATCGGCAGTTCATCGGCCTCGAGATGTTTCTGCCAGACGTCTCAGCGGTCGAGGTCATCGATCCTGCGGTGCCGCTATCGGCGCTGCCGCGGCGGAGCCTGCAGGACCTCCTGCGGTTCACTTCGCTCGGAGGCAATCAGCGGCGCGTGCGCGTGACGGGCAACGTCACCCTGGTCGACGGCCGCCGGATCTTCCTCCGCGACGAGTCTGGCGCGGCTCTCATGCAGCTCGTGGCTCCGGCCAAGCTGCATGTTGGTGACGACGTGGAGATCGTCGGATTTGCGTCGGCGGGCACGTACGGACCGACGCTGGAAGACGGCGAGATCGTTACTCAGCGCCCCGGGCATCCGTTGCCGGCACGCCGTGAACAGCCGGAGCGCCTGTCTGCTGGGTTCGCCGACTCGGACCTCGTCGCGATCGAGGCCCGGCTGGTCGAAGCGGGTTTCGGCGCGGATCAACAGTCGCTGCTGCTGACGGCACACGGGCGGACGTTCACGGCTCGCCTGCACGGTCCCCTGTCGGCCTGGCAGACGCCGCCGGTGCCGGGCAGCTGGTTGCAAGTGACCGGCGTCTCTGAGGCCGTCATCAACGGCGATGCGAATCCGATCGACGCGACGACGTTCGACCTGCTGCTTCGGTCGCCCGCCGACGTCATCGTTCTGCGAGCCCCCTCATGGTGGACCGTTGAACGCACCATGGGCGTTCTGGCCGTGCTCGCGCTTCTTGGTACGGCAGCCGTCGTCTGGGCGGCAGTGCTGCGGCGGCGCGTTCACGCACAGACGCAGATCATCCAGGCGCGCCTGCAACAGGAAATCGATCTGCAGACGCGTTTTCGCGACTTGTTCGACAACGCGAACGATCTCGTCTTCACCTGCGATTTGAGCGGACGCTTCACGTCGATCAACCGCGCGGCGGAGCGGGTCACAGGCTATCTGCGCCACGAGGCGCAGACGATGTTCGTCACCGATCTGGTCCTCGCCGAGCACCGCGACCGGGTGCTGTCGGCGCTGTCGGCGAACGGGGCCGGGCGTCAGGGCAGCACCTTCGAGGCTGACGTGCTGACGCGTGGCGGAGCGCGTGTGACGCTCGAATTCGACGCGCGTCCGTACGAGGAACACGGCGTCGTGGTCGGCATCCAGGCGATCGCCCGCGACGTCACGGCCCGGAAGCGCACCGAGCTCGAGCTGCAGCGGGCCCGCGATGCCGCGGAGGCGGCGAGCCGAGCGAAAAGCGAGTTCGTGGCGAACATGAGCCACGAGATTCGGACGCCGATGAACGGCATTCTGGGCATGACGGAAGTGCTGCTGCAGGGGAATGCGACCGACGAGCAGCGGCAGTACCTCGAGATGATCCGCAGCTCCGGCGATCTGCTGTTGCACGTCGTGAACGACGTGTTGGATTTCTCGAAGATCGAGGCGGGACGGCTGGAGCTCTCGCCGACCGCGGTGGATTTGCGAGCCAGGCTGTCCGACACCCTTCAGCATGTGGCGGTGAGCGCCAGACGCAAGCGGCTGCAGCTGGTCTGTCGTGTCGCGCCGGACGTTCCCGATGAAGTGGTGATCGACGCCGTGCGGCTTCGACAGATCCTGCTGAATCTCGTGAACAACGCGATCAAGTTCACGGAACGGGGTGAGATTGTTGTGGAGGTCGGCGCCGTCGAGATGGTGGATGGCGAGGGCACGGAGCGCCTGCAGCTGATCGTGAGAGTCAGCGACACGGGCATTGGCATCTCACCGGACAAGCACGCGCTCATCTTCGAGGCCTTCACGCAGGCCGATGGATCCACCAGCCGCCGGTACGGCGGCACCGGCCTCGGTCTCGCCATCTCGGCGTCGCTGGCACGGCTGATGGGCGGAACCATCGAGCTGGCGAGCGAGCTGGGACAGGGCAGTACGTTCAGCGTGTGTCTGCCGATATCGATCGCCCGCAGCGAACCGGCGGCACCGTTCGCCACTGGCGACGCCCTCGTGCTCGATCCGCATCCTATCGCAGGACAGGCGCTGGCCGAGGGCCTCGAAGCCACTGGACTGCGCTGCACGGTGGCGGCCGACGTCGACGCTGCGCTTGCGGCGATCGCGCGGATGGCGGCACCTCCGGCGGTGCTCGCCGTGTCGACAGAGACACCCGGCCTCGATGAACCGGCCGTCCGGGACGCGCTCCGAGCGGCCGCACCCGCGGCCGGTGTCATTGCGACGGCGCTGGCACCGCAGCACGACGATCAGCGGCTCGCGCGTCAGCTCGGTGCCTCGACCTGCATCGCACAACCTGTGTCGCCGCAGGCGCTGCAGTGGGCCGTGCGCGAGGCTCTCGGATTGCCGCGGTCAACGGGGGCCGCGCCGCCGCTCGACGCGTACACGCTCGAACCACGTCGGGCGCTGTCGGTCCTGCTGGTCGAGGACAATCCCGTGAATCAACGGGTCGCGGAGAAGATGCTCGTGGCGCGCGGACATAGCGTTCGTGTCGCCGCGAATGGACGAGAGGCGCTCACGCTCCTCGAACGCTGGCGCC
>JBKPMA010000349.1:0-10850 GCA_046731935.1 Acidobacteriota bacterium | reverse complement strand
ACACTGAAGAGCAGCCACGCCACGGGCTGGCGGCTCATGAACCCCTGAACGAGCGCCTGCATGATGGAGGCCTGCGGGGCGGCCAGCACGGCGCGGGAATCCCCCGGCGCGGCCTCCCCGAACTGAAATGCCTGTGCCAGCATCACGATGGCGAGTCCAGCGGCGATCGAACACGCGATGACCCCGATGAACGTGGCGCGCTCCTGCACCGACGGCGTCGCTCCGAGCCAATATCCCGTTTTCAGATCCGTGATGGTCTGCCCAGAGACCGACAGCGCCGTGCAGACCATGCCCGCGATGGCCATGACGAAGAACATGCCCGATCGCCCGCTGATGCCGAATCTCAAGAGGACCACTGACGAGATGATCACGGTCAGCATGGTCATGCCCGAGACGGGATTCCGCGCGATGGTGGCGATCGCATTCGCCGAGACGGACGTGAAGAAGAACGAGAAGAGCAGTGCCAGCCCCGTCGCGAGCAGGATGTGCATCGGCGTGGGTGCCAGCGTACCGAAAAAGATCGCGACGGCCAGCACTGACACGAGGACGCCGACGAGCTGTTGCACGAACGGGAGGTCGACGTCGGTACGATCCCCGCCGCTGTCGCCGCGATGGAACGCGCGCGCGGCAATGGCAAAGGATCCGATCACGACGCGCAGTGACTTGAGAATACCGAAGATGCCCGCCGTCGCGATGGCTCCGACGCCGATGAAGCGCACGTAGCCCCTGAAGATCTGCACGGCGCTCATGGCCGGAATCGGCACGGTCGCCGGGTACACGACGGCATCGGCCGGCAGGTGCTGCCCGATCTGCCAGATGAGGGGCACGAGCACCAGATTCGACAGGACACCGCCGGCACAGAGCACCATCGAGGCGCGGAGGCCCATCACGTAGCCCAGGCCGAGGATGAACGCCACCGCGTCGAACGACAACGCGATGCGCGCCTGCTCGGCCAGGGATCGCACGGCAGGCACGAACTGCAGATCGACGAACTCCCGCCACACGTGGAACGTCGTGACGAAGAAGTCGTAGACACCGGCCAGTGCGGTTGCTTCGAGCAGCAGCCGCGCCTGCGATCCTCCGCGCTCGCCCGTCACCAGCACTTCGGTGATGGCGGTCGCTTCGGGATACGGCAGCTCGCCGTGGGTGTCGCGGACGAAATACCTGCGGAGCGGGATCAGAAAGAGCACGCCCAGGCAGCCGCCCGCAAGACAGATGAAGATCGTCTGGAGCGGATGCGGATCCAGCTTCAACGTGTAGAGCGCGGGCAGTGTGAAGATCGCGCCCGCGACCAGGCCGCCGGACGTTCCGCCGACGCCGGTCAGGATGACGTTCTCGAGAAGCGTCGATCGGCGCCGGTATACGCGCGCGAGCCCGATCGCGAGTATCGAGATCGGGATGGCCGCCTCCATGACCTGCCCGACCTTCAGCCCGGAGTAGGCCGACGCGATGGTGAAGATGACGCCGAACACCACGCCCCAGCCGATGGATCGCCACGTGGCCTGCGGCGGATCCACAGCCGCGCTGACGATGGGCTGGTATCGCTGCCCTGGCTCCAGCCTCGTATAGGCATTTGCCGGCAATCGAACGTCTTCAGTGCTGGCTGCGGCGGCCGAACTGCTCCGATCGGGTGGGGACAAATAGGCGCCCTCGTGAAAGCCGGTAAAGCCGGTAGAGTGTATCCCGGAGCGGATGACGCGGCGAGCGCCGTGTCGATGGGGGCGCCGGCTGCCTAGCGTGGCGAGGCAGGCCGCGCCGGAGCAGGGACCTCTGGCGTCGAAGTGGTCGTCATCGCCGCGTGCCCGCGATTCGCGACGACGTGCAGCACGCAGGGGACGTCGACGGGGATCGGCTTTCCGTCGCGGCTCGCCGGGCCTATCGTGACCGTCCACGCTCCGTCCGCTTCAACATTTGCAGGCGGGACCAGCGGAAGCGCTTCGCGCACCTGATCGCCCGGGTGCATCGTGAAGGCCAGCGGCAAGCGCTGCTCGGCTTCGTGATGACGTTCACCACGCCACGACAGGACGATATCGGTTGCCGCGCCGGCCGCGGCGCCATCGTCGGCGCTCGGCCACGCGGTATCGCCGGTATTCGTCAGCTCCACCGTCACGACGTCACTTCGTTGAAACGGCGTCGGCGTCGGCGGGAGCAGCCGCACCTCGGCGCGCGATTCTCCGGGTTTTGCCGCGTTAGGCGGCCACGTGCCGCTGTAGAGATTGATGGAGACAATTCCCAGTCCGACTGGCCGTTCGGATCCGCCTGGCAGTGGCGCCAGCTCACTGTGGATTCCGACGATCACTTCCGGCTGTGCGAGGGCGGTGCCGCAAGCGCTCACCGGGAACGTCCGCGCCCATGGGAGACCGGTCATGCGGCCCTCGAAGATTTTGCATCCGCTGAGATCAATGCGAATCGGACGATCTGGCAGGGACGCTGCTGCGATCCGCACGCGCAGCGAGTGCGGGCGAGTCGTCGGGTCGATGGGTACCGCAATCGAGACGTCGCCAGATGACCATCGTCTTGCGTCCGGCCCGTCGCCCTCGCGCGGCAGCAGGCCTTTCTGGTCGACGCCATAGAAGTCGGCGGCTCCGCGCGATGCGAGGTCGAGCTGCTCCGGAAAGCGGCCCGTTGCGTACGCCCGTTCGAACGTCACGCTTTTCGGCGCATCACGTACGACGAGCACCTGCACATCGTTCCGTCCGGGACGCAAGACGCCGGGCTCCAGCATCGCCGCCCACGCACCCTGTCGCAATCCATCCACTGGCCGGTAGGTCCTCGTCGTGGCGGCAATGACGCCGTTGAGTACGACGGCGAGGGTGGCGTTGACGGCGTGTCCCTCGATGTCGATGGCTTGGCCGGTCAGCAGCGCCGGCACGACCTCACCGTTTGGATCGAACTTTCTGAACCGTTCGACATCGTCGAGCAGTACGCGCACGTCGCTGTCATCCGTGACCATCAGTGACGACAACCGCCGACCGAGCAGGTCAGGACGCGCCTCGAGATGCGGTGTCATCGAGCCGGGTTCGGACGGTCCGAAGATCGCGGTCTTGCGCTTGACGGCGGCGTCACGCAGGGCAGCGAGCTGTGCCGCTTCGATCGTCAGCTGAAGGGTCGCGCCACGGTGATAGATCGTCTTCGTAGATTGGCGTGGCTCGGCCCCCAACAGGGAGTGCCCCGCAGCGTCCCACGAGAGATCCGCACCGAGGAGATCACTGATCGTCGGGACGATGTCGATGGACTGCGCGTTGCGATCGTCAATGCGGCCGCCGTGCTGTCCGGGGAGTTTTATGAAGAGCGGCACGCTCATGATGTCGGGCAGCGTCTCGCCATCGAGTCCCTTGAATGACCGGCCGGGGCGGAAGCTGACACCGTGATCGCCGGTCACGATGATGAGGCTCTGGTCGTAGAGTTGCTGGCGCTTCAGTCGATCGAGCAGCCGTCCGAGCAGCGAGTCCACATAGCGCACCTGAGTCAGATGCCGTCGGTACTCCTGCAAGACAGGCCACTCGTCGTCGACCCAGCGGCCGTAGGCATTCAGTCCATAGAAATTGTCCGCATCGGCGAACTGCTTCCCCGATCGCATGTAGATGTACGGCTCGTGCGGGAGCAGCGCATGGAGGTAATAGAGCGTGGGCTGCGGATCGGAGGCATCAATCCCGTCGATGAATTCCAACGGTGCCTGTCGGCGATCGTTCCGGCTCTCTCCGATCCATCGCCGTTGCCAGTGGTTCGCGGCGATGAATCCTTTCCAGTTGTCCGTCAGGGCTGGCAACCGTGTGCGAAGGCCAGCCGGAAGCTCGGCGTGAAGGTAGATGATGCTGCTGTCGGCGACCATCCCGCTGACCTGCGCCGCTAACGATGTTGCCCGCGGGGGGCACAGGCGATCGGGGCACAGGTGCGTAATCGGCTCGACGACCTCATAGTGATACGCGCTGCCGAGATACGTAAATAGGTTGTTGGGGTGATGTTGCGCGGTCGGCAGGCGCGTGGGGAGCGGCGGCAATCCGGTGAGGATCGCGGGCACCGCCCACCCAGTCAGTTCGCCAACTGTCGTCGCCCCGCGGTACCAGGTGGCATCGCGCGCCAGCGAGCCGAATGAGGGGTACGTGTCAGCATCGATCGAGCCGTCATCCCGCATCAGTGACACGAGCGGAAGCTGATCGAAGATGACGAGGACGATTGGCGGCGGCTGGCCTTTGATCGGAACGGCTGCGGCGGCCGTCGGGTCGGAGGGCCGCACGAACGCGCGCATTGGCGTGCTTCCGAGGAACACGATTGGCGCGACCGGCACCGTCACTGCGAGCGCCGTCGCACACCAGCGCGCTCCCGCGAATTCCACGTACGCCCAGGCGGCCGTCAGCCCGGCGAGGATCACGGCGGCTACGTGCAGCGGCGTCGGAAGTGCCAATGCGATCGCGAGCGCGTGTGACGCAACGGCCGCGGCGCACATCGAGATAATGGTGACCTGCAGCACGGTGCCCGCGGCTGGCCAGGCGCGACCGATGAGCCATCGGATAGCCCACAGGACCAGCGGCACAGCCAGAGAAACGATCGCCACGAGGGCGAGCAGCTGAGGCAGCTTCGCCCGATGGGCGACGAAGAACTCGGGATTCCGCTGTAAGACAGCGTACAGCGGCTGCGCGACCGCGAGGCTCCACAGCCCGGCGATCTGAAGGCCCGATCTCGTCGTGGACGACAACGTCATCATCGTGCGCAGGTGCCCCGCCACCGGCCATGTAAACGGGAGATGACAGAAAGGTAACGGCCCCGTCCGGGCCCGTCAACCCCGGATTACTGCGCGGGGAGAGTCGCGGCCGGATCAGCGATTGGTCGTCGTGTGCGAGGCGGCGCCGTGCGATCGTCCGAACGTATCGCCGAAAAAGTTTCCCGGCCGCCAGGTCGGCGCGCGGGGATCGTTCGCGATCGATTCGATGATCTGCCGGTTGACGCGCAGGAACATGCCGGCGGCCTTGCGATCCATGGGCAGCGACAGATCGTCGCTTGGCTGGTGATAGTGCGTCTGCAGGAACGTCTGGAAGATCTCCTTCGCGTTGATCGCAGGGTCGGCAGACGTGAACCCTGGCATCAGGTACACCGACGGAACCCCCTGCTTCACGAAGGAATACTGATCGCTTCTCACGAAAATGTTCTCTTCCGGCATCGGGTCGGGACTCACTTTCAAGCCGTTGTCGCTGGTGACGCGGTCCACGATCGCGCCAAGCGACGAGTTCTCGGCGCCCCAGGCGATGACGTCTGCCAGCGGCCACATCAGGACGGGCATGTCGAGGTTGACGTCCGCGACGATACGCTCGATCGGCACGACGGGATGCCGTGCGAAATAGTCGGATCCGATCAGGCCTTTCTCTTCCGCCGTCACGAACACAATCAGGATCGATCGGCGCGGCCGTTGACCTGCGGCGAGCTGTCTCGCCACTTCGAGCAGGATGGCGGATCCCGTCGCGTTGTCATACGCGCCGTTGTTCAGCGCGTCGCCGTTCACGGCTTTGCCGATCCCGATGTGATCGAGATGCGCCGTCAGCGCCACGTAGGTTTCTGCCAGTGCGGGATCGCGGCCGCGGAGGCGTCCGACGATGTTCCGGCTGGCCAGGCGGCGATGGCTCGTCGTCGTGTCGATCCGGACGGCGAGGGGCAAGGCAAACCCCTTCGGCTTGCTTGCCGCGGCGTCCGTCTGCATCGCAGACAGGGCCACGGGCGATCCGTCGAACAGCTTTTCGAGTCCTGTCGGTCCGACCGCGGCGACCGCGTGAAGCCGGGCGTCGCCGGTTCCGGGGTGTCCGGATGCGTCAACCCACGTGATGTTCGGGTCGGCGTAGCGCGACGCGCGCCGATCCCACGGCGTGCGCGCATATTCCTCGGGCAGCGCACCGATGATCATGCCGACCGCCCCATGATCCGCGGCGTTTTTGACCTTGAGCTCGAACGAGCCGAAATGAGCGCGCTGCTCACCGGGGAAGCGCGCGGGGCCATTCGACAGTATCAGTACGACCTTTCCGGTGACGTCGAGGCCAGCGTAGTCGTCATAGTTCAGATCTGGGGCCGTGACGCCGAAGCCGGCGAAGACCACGGGTGCGTCGAGGTGCACCTGATCCTCGACGTGATTGGGCATGATGGCGACGTCGGCAGGATTCTCGAGTGTGGTTGACGGCGATCCGTCGCGGACCAGGGTGACGCTGCCTTGTGTGAGCGTGCTCTCGACGAGGGGCACGGCCTGGAAGAACGTGCCCTGGTCGCCGGCCGGTTCGAGGCCGTTCACTTCGAGGATGGACGCGGCATAGCGGCTCGCGACGTCGAAGCCCCGCGTGCCCGCCTCACGGCCTTCGAGCAGGTCGTCGGCCAGGAATTCGACGTGTGCCCGGACGCGGTCGCCTTCCCGGGCATCGGCCTCTGCGGCGCGGCCATGGCTCGACGATGCCAGAAGGCCGGACGCCAGCGTGGTGGCTGCCAGCGTCAGCAGGGCGATCGGTGCCCGTCGACCCAGTCCTCTGAACGTCATCCGTCCAGTGTATGCACAAGAGCATCCTGGCGCACGCGTGCCGTCCCGGGTCGGCGTAGGCCGTGCGTAACGGCTGAGCGCCGGATCACGGCTCGCGCTACACTTTTGCCGTGAAGAAAATCGCGGACACCATTCTGGATACCATCGGTCACACGCCGCTGGTCCGTATCAACCGCCTGACGCGCGGCGTCATCAAGGGCACCGTCCTCGCGAAGATCGAGACGTTCAATCCCGGCAACTCCATCAAGGACCGGATGGCCGTCCGCATGATCGACGACGCCGAGCGGGCGGGGCTGCTGCAGCCCGGTGGGACCATCATCGAGGGCACGTCGGGGAACACCGGCATGGGCCTCGCGATCGCTGCTGTGGTGAAGGGCTACAAGTGCGTCTTCACCACCACGGACAAGCAATCGAAGGAAAAGGTGGACGCATTGAAGGCGTTCGGCGCAGACGTGATCGTCTGCCCCACGAACGTGGACCCCGAGGATCCGCGCTCGTACTATTCCGTGTCGTCACGGCTGGTCCGCGAGATCCCGAACAGCTGGAAAGCGAATCAATACGACAATCCGTCGAACTCGGCGGCGCACTACGAGCAGACGGGTCCCGAAATCTGGGAGCAGACCGACGGGCGCATCACCCATCTCGTTGTCGGCGTGGGGACCGGTGGCACAATCAGCGGCGCCGGCCGCTTCCTGAAGGAACGGAATCCCAAGATCAAGGTGTGGGGTATCGACACGTACGGGTCGGTGTTCAAGAAGTACAAAGAGACCGGGATCTTCGACAAGAACGAGATCTATCCCTACATCACCGAAGGAATCGGCGAAGACTTCCTGCCGCAGAACGTGGACTTCTCGGTCATCGACCACTTCGAGAAGGTCACGGACCGCGACGCGGCGATCATGACGCGTCGGATCGCGCGGGAAGAGGGTATCTTTGCGGGCAATTCGGCTGGGTCGGCGATGGCCGGCCTGCTGCAGCTTCGCGATCGCTTCGAGTCGGACGATGTGATCGTGGTGATCTTTCACGATCACGGCACGCGCTATCTGGGGAAGATGTACAACGACGACTGGATGCGGGAGAAGGGCTTCCTCGAGACGAGCGGGATGACGGCCGCCGATCTGGTCAAGGCCGGCCTCTCGGGCGAACTGTGCACCATCGAAGCGAACGAGCCGGTCTCACACGCCATCAAGTTGATGAGTCAACACGACTTCTCGCAGGTTTCGGTCACGCAGCAGCGCCGGCTCGTGGGATCCCTCAACGAGACGCATTTGTACGAGGAGCTGGTGCGCGATCCGCAGGTGCGTGAACGCGCGATCCAAAGCATCATGCAGCCGGCGTTCCCGTTCGTAGACGTGTCTACGTCGGTCGACCAACTTGCGACTATGATTACGCCGACAAGTCCGGCGGTCCTGCTCCGGGATTTCAAGACGGACAAGACGTTCATCATCACGCGCTCGGACATGATTCGGGTCATGGCGTAAACGTGCGCTCCACGACGCCGCTGCTCGTGATGGCAACTGTTGGCCTGGGCGCGGTCGTGTCTTCATCTTCCGACGTCACTCCACTGGCGGCACGGCTCGAAGCCCGTATCAAAGGCGAGCGAGCGACGGTTGCGCTGTACGCCAAGAATCTGCGCACCGCACGCGATGTCGGCGTCGGTCCCGACCGCCCCGTCCGCACGGCGAGCACCATCAAGCTGCCGATCCTCTGCGCGCTCGAATCGCTCGTCGCAGCTGGCAGCGTGAAGTGGGACGAGCGGGTCCGGCTGCGTTCTGCCGACAAAATCAGTGGCTCTGGCATCCTCGCCGATCTCGAAGAGGGCACCGAGCTGTCGATCCGGAACCTCGCCACGCTGATGATCATCGTCAGCGACAACACCGCCACGAATCTCGTGCTCGATCGCATTACGGCAGATGCCGTGAACGATTATCTGGACACGATCGGTCTGACCGAGACCAGAGCGCTCCGCAAGGTGCGCGGCGACGTCGAGCCGCCTCCGGGCACGAGCGGCATGAGCCGCGCCGGCCGGCTCGAGATGAACCAGCCGTTCGGCCTCGGCAAGTCCACGGCTCGTGAGATGGTGCGATTGCTCGAGGCACTGGAGGCGGGGCGGATTGTGAGTCCCGCCGCGTCCGCCGACATCCTGTCCATCATGAAGCGCCAGCAAATCAAGGACGGCATCGGCCGCCATACCGCCGATGGTGTCGAGGTGGCAAGCAAGAGTGGCGCGCTCGACGCGCTGCGCAGTGACGTTGGCCTCGTGTGGACGAGCGGGGGGCCCGTCGCGCTCGCCATTACCGTCGACGATCTCGAACGCGTGGATTACTCGCCCGACAACGCCGGGAACCGCCTGATTTCCGATCTGACTGCGCTCATCCTGACCGATCTGGGCGGAGACCGACCGGCATCGGCTGGTCGGACCGGTCTCCGCTAGATCGCCTGATTCGTGCCAGAATCGCGGCACACGATCTTGATCGAAGGAGCGCCGCGCATGCGCCTGCTGGTCTCATTCCTCGTCGTCCTGACCCTTGCCGCTCCCACGGGCGTCCGCGCGCAGACCTTTCGCGGCGGTGTACAGGGCGCGGTCACCGATACGACCGGCGCAGCGCTCCCTGGCGCGGACGTTACGGCAACCAATGAGGCGACGGGGCTCGCGCGGTCGGCAGTGAGCGATGCCGAGGGGAACTACTTCCTGTCGGAATTGCCGCCTGGCGCGTACTCGGTCACGGCCGCACTCTCGGGCTTCACCACACAGACCGTGTCGGGAGTACGGGTCGAAGTGTCGCAGAACCAGCGTGTGGACATCCGGCTGGCGGTCGGCCAGGTGACACAGACCGTGCAGGTCAGCGCTGGAGCGGCGCTGGTCGATGCGACGCACAACACGCAAGGCGACACGATTCGCGGGGAGCAGGCGGCACGGCTCCCGGTGAACGGACGGGACTTCACGAAGCTGCTGAGCCTCGTGCCGGGCAGCACAGCGGATCCCAGCGGCATCAACGATTCGCCGGGATCTTTCGGCCTGTTCTCGATCAACGGCAACCGCGGCCGCTCGAACAACTATCTGCTCGACGGCACCGACATGAACGATGGGTACCGGAACCTGCCCGCGATCAACCAGGGCGGTGTCTTCGGTACACCGTCGACGATCCTGCCAATGGATGCGGTGGAAGAGTTCCCGATTCTGTCGGGCGTCGAAGCCGAGTACGGGCGGAACGCCGGCGCGATCGTGAACATCGTCACGCGCTCGGGCGGCAATCGCGTCTCGGGCAGCGCGTTCGAGTATTTCAGGAACGACGCGCTCGGCGCGCGCAACTACTTCAACACCGAACCGAACCCGAAGAATCCGTTCCGCAACAATCAGTTTGGCGGATCCGTCGGGGCGCCGCTCGTCAAGGACCGCGCGTTCGTCTTCGGCGCGTACGAGGGCCAGCGCGAGAACGGCGGATTGCCGGCACTCGTCCGGGTGCCCACTGATCAGGAGCTGTCGGAGGCGATCGCCGCCAACGGCGGCACCGTGAATCCGGTCATCGCGGGCCTGCTGCAGCGGCACCCGTGGCCTGCTCCAAACCGCGAACCCGACGCCGCTGGGAACAACCTGTCGGCGACGACGCCCTTCTACAACAATCTGCACAGCGTCATCGCCAAGATCGACGAGCGCTTCCGCGCCAGCGACCTGTTGACGGTGCGCTATCTGTACGGCACCAGCGAACAGGGCTTTCCGCTGGCGCTGGTTGGAGGCGGCAATCTGCCAGGCTTCAATACCGTCACGCCCACGAACGTCAACCTGCTGTCGGCGTCCTACACGCGCGTCGTGTCGTCGAAGATGCTGTTCGAAGCGCGTGCGGGATTCAATCGTTTCGATGAGACGTTCTATCCGGAGGATCGCGATTTCGACCCGAACTCAATCGGCCTCGCGACGGTGTCGAATCCGCGCGATTTCGGGCTGCCGCTCATCCGTGTGTCGGGCTTTGCCAATCTCGGTGCGAACCTGTCGCTCCCCCGGGGGCGGGTCGATACCAACACGCATCTGGTCGGGAGCGTGTCGTACAACACGGGACGACACAACTGGAAGGCCGGATACGAGTTCCGCCGCACCGTCGTGGACGGCTTCTTCGATGCCGGCTATCGCGGCCGGCTCGACTTCGACAGCCTGACCGACTTCGTCGGTGGATATCTCTCGGGCGGACGCCAGGCCGCCGGCGATTCGGATCGCGTAACGACCCAGAACAACTCGGGGCTGTATCTGCAGGACAGCTTCCAGGCCGGCCGCCGGGTGAGCGTCAACTACGGCGTCCGCTGGGATTACTACGGCGTCATCGGCGCAGAGGACGATCGGTTC
>JBKPMA010000348.1:0-4982 GCA_046731935.1 Acidobacteriota bacterium | reverse complement strand
GCACCTGCTCGAAGCCATCGTCGCTTATCAGAAACGTGAACGGCGCTACGGCGGCATCAAGCCGTCGAAGGTGGCCATCGGTCAGTGACACGCCTGCTGAGCGGCGGCGTCCTGCTTGTACTGGTCGGCCTCGCCGCATGGTGGGCACCGCCTGCCGGCATCCTGGCCGTCGTACTGCTGTTCGTGGTGATTGGCGCTGCGGAGTACGCGGCGCTTTCGACCGCGCTCGGCGCTCGCTGCCCGCCGCTCGCGGTGGCGATAGCTGCCGCGATCGTGTGTGCCGCCGTGTCGTGGCCGGCGCTCGGCCATTTCGCCGGTCCGGTGCCGGGCGATGCTGCAGTCCCGGCGATCATGGCGATTACGATCGCGTTCGGTCTTGTCGGGATCGCGCGTGGCCAGATATCCGGCGACAGCCTGGCGCGCGTCGCGTCGCCGGTCTTCGGAGCTCTGTACCTCGGCCTGCCGCTTGGCGCGATTGTCGCGGTGCGGGCGCTGGCCGGACGCGAAGCGATGATCCTGCTCGTCGTCGCGATCGTGATCAGTGATACCGCCCAGTTCTATACAGGACGGCTCCTCGGTCGTCGCCCCCTCGCACCAGCACTCAGTCCCAAAAAGACAATCGAGGGTGCCCTCGGGGGACTCGTGATTGGGTCGGCCGCGACGGCCGCGATTGCGGGATGGTGGTGGCCGCCGACACCGATCGGAGTGAGACTGGCCGCAGGCGCTGCTCTGGTGCTGCTGGGAATCTGCGGAGATCTGTTCGAGTCGATGGTGAAACGGGCCGCAGGCGTGAAAGACAGCGGAACGTTGATTCCCGGCCATGGCGGCGTTCTCGACAGGATCGATGCCCTGCTCTTCGCCGCGCCGGTCTACTATGCCTTCGTCCGATACGTCTTCCAGCCGTCATGACTCGCATTGCGCTTCTAGGCTCGACGGGATCCATCGGCAAAAGCGCCCTCGCGGTGGTCGACGCGCACCCCGAGCGCCTGCAGGTCGTCGCTCTTGCCGCCGGACGGAATGCTGACGCCCTCGCACGTCAGGCAGCGCAGTACAGGCCTCAACTCGTGTCGCTCGGTCACGGCGGTGTCGAGGCGCTCCGCAGTCTCGGGATCGATGAACGCGTGACACGGCTGTCGGAGGGCCCCGAGGGGCTCGTCGCCGTTGCGACGCACCCGGACGTCGATGTCGTGCTGTGCGCGTCGTCTGGGACCGCGGCGCTCGAGGCGGTCCTTGCGGCGATTGCAGCAGGCAAGCGCATCGCCCTGGCGAACAAGGAAGTGCTGGTGATGGCGGGGGAGCTGGTCACCGCCGCCGCACGCAAGCATGGCGTCGATCTACTGCCGGTCGACAGCGAGCACAACGCCATCCACCAGTGCCTGTACGCGCGTGACCGCGCGGAGATCACACGGCTCATCCTGACAGCGTCGGGTGGGGCGTTTCGCGATTGGCCGCAGAGCGCACTCGAGACGGCGCGCCCCGAAGATGCGCTGAAACATCCGACGTGGCAGATGGGGCGCAAGATCACGATCGATTCGGCGACGCTGATGAACAAGGGCCTCGAAGTGATCGAGGCACATTGGCTGTTCGGTGTACCTCCCGATCGCATCGACGTGCTGGTGCACCCGCAATCGATCGTCCACTCGCTCGTCGAGCTCTGCGACGGATCAACGATTGCGCAGCTCGGCGTGACGGACATGCGGCTGCCGATCCAGTACGCATTCTCGTATCCCGCACGGTGGGGCGCTCCGCTGCCTCGGCTGGATCTTGCAGCCACGGCATCCCTTACGTTCGCCGCGCCCGATCGAAGCCGGTTTCCGTGTCTGGGACTGGCCTACGCGGCTCTCGAGGCCGGCGGGACGATGCCGGTGGTGCTCAATGCGGCGAACGAAGCGGCAGTCCATGCTTTTCTCGAGGGACGGCTGCCATTTCCGGGTATTGCCCGAGTGATTGCCGCGTGCATGGATGCGCACGTGCTTGAAGCCGCGACGACGCTCGAAGCGGTGCGTCGGGTGGATGCCTGGGCCCATGCCCATGCGCAATCGCTCGTGGGCAGCGTACAATTGAAGGTCTGAGGTTGCGCAGGTGACGACGTTCTTTGCCTTCATCTTCGTCATTGGCGTGCTCGTGTTCGTTCACGAGCTCGGCCACTACCTGGCGGCACGGCGCATCGGCGTCCGCGTGCTCAAGTTCTCGCTCGGGTTCGGCCCCCGACTCGTCGGCTTCACGCGGGGCGACACCGAATACTGCATCTCAGCGGTACCGCTCGGCGGCTACGTGAAGATGGCAGGAGAGAACGCGGACGATACGCGGTCCGGCCAGCCCGACGAGTTCCTGTCGAAGACGAAATGGCAGCGGTTCCAGGTGCTGATCGCTGGACCGCTCATGAATCTCTTCCTGTCGGTCGTGTTGCTGGCCGTCGTGCTGATGCAGGGCGCCGACGTGCCCGCGTACCTCGATCAGGCTCCCGTCATCGGCAGCATCGAGAAGAGCTCACCCGCGGAAAAGGCCGGCTTTGCCATCGGCGATCAGATCGTGATCGTCGCCGGGACGCCGGTGAAGACGTGGGAGGACGTGGACATCGCGATCGGGTCACGTCCGAAGCGCGACATCGTGGTCAGCGTGTTGCGCGCCGGTCACGAGCTCGGATTGCGGGTCACCACCGAATCGGAGGGCCGATTCGAAGTAGGCCGAATCGGCGTATTCCCGAAAGTGCATCCCCGGGTGCGGTCGGTCACGGCCGGTCAGCCTGCGGCTGAAGCCGGCCTCAAGCCGAACGACATCGTGCTCGCCGTGAACGGCGAACCTGTGAGCTTCGCACGCCAGCTGTCGGACGCGATCGGCAAGGCGGGCACGCACCCGATCGTGCTCGCGCTGGAACGCGCCGGCCAATCGCTCGAGGTGAAGGTCACCCCGCGCCTCGACGGGAATGTCGGCCGCATCGGCATCAGTATCAGCAACGAAGTCCGCCGCATCGAGCCGGGCTTCTTCGAAGCGATCCGCATGAGCGTGCAGCGGACGTGGGAGATGTCAGGACTGATCCTACGGACGCTCTACGGTCTGCTGAGCGGCGAGACATCGCCCAAGCAGCTGATGGGACCTGTCGGGATTGCGCAGCTGTCGGGCGAGTCTGCCGAGGAAGGCTGGCTCTCGCTGCTGGCGCTGATGGCGTCGATCAGCCTCAATCTGGGACTGTTGAATCTGCTGCCGATTCCCGTTCTGGATGGCGGTCACATCTTCATCATGGCGCTCGAGGGACTTGCGCGCCGCGACTTCAGCATCCAGATGAAGGAGCGGATGCTCTTCGCAGGATTCCTGCTGTTGATGCTGCTGATGGTGACCGTGATCTACAACGATCTCACCCGCATCCGGTGGGTCGAGAATCTGATGTTCTGGAGATAGAGTCGGGCCTTCGGGGTCGGGCCTAAACGGCCCGACCCCCGAGGCCCGACCCCGCCGGCCCGACCCCTTCTTGCGCGTAGAACTGGACGATCGCGTCCACCAGCGCCGGCACGGTGTACTCGCTCGGCATCACGTTGGTCTGCACGCCCAGCTGCACCGCCGCTTCCGCCGTCACGGGCCCCACGCACGCCACCGTCGTCTGCTGCAATAAATCCTGCGCCTGCTCGCGTCCGAGCAACTCGACAAAGTTCCTGACCGTAGAGGCGCTCGTGAATGTCACGACATCCACTCTGCGATCCAGCAGCAGCCGATAGATGTCCGGCTCGCCGTCCCGCTCCGTATCCGTAATGAGGACGCGATAGGCGGTGAGGTCCGTGACTTCGGCTCCGGCCTTTCGCAGCTCCTCGGCGAGGATCTCGCGGCCGACATTCGCCCGCGGCAGCAAAAAGCGTTTGCCGCCAATCGGTCCCTCGGATCGCAGCGCCTGCACCACGCCCTCGGGCTTGCCGTCCGCCGGCACGACGTCGGCGCGCAGGCCATGCCGCTGCAGGCGGTCTCTCGTCGCCGGCCCGATGGTCAGCAGGTTGATGCCCTTGAGAGCGCGTGCGTCCAGCGCGTTCGCGCGCAGCCGCGCCATGAACATGTCCACGGCATTCGAGCTGGTGAACACGATCCAGTCGAACCCACTCACGTTGTGAATCGCTTCGTCGAGCGGACCGAAATCCTCGGGCGGCAGAATGCGCGTCATGGGCGCTTCGATCGCCTCCGCGCCCAGCGCCACCAGCCGATCGACGAGCTCGGCCGCATCCTCCCGCGGGCGAGTGACGACGATACGCCGTCCGAAGAGCGGCCGTTCGTCGAACCAGCGCAGATGCTCGCGAAGCGCCGTCACACGTCCGACGACCAGAATCGACGGCGCCGAGACCGGCGTCTCACGAACGCGCGCAGCGAGCTCCTCAAGCGTACCCTGCAGCGTCGTCTGACTCGGCAGCGTGCCGTTGACGATGACGACGGCAGGCTCGGTCTTGGGACGGCCATGCTGCCGCAACTCGTCGATCACGGCGAGCAGCTGGCGGCGTCCGGCATAGCAGACGACCGTGCCCTTGAGTTTCGCAAGCGCCGCCCAGTCCACCTGCGGAGCCGTTTCACTCTCGTCTTCGTGCCCGCGGATGAGCGTGAGGGTATCGCCGCCGCCGGGATACGTCACCGGCACGCCCGCATAGCTCGGGATTCCGATCGCGGCGGGAACACCCGGTACGATCTCGAAGGGAACGCCGTGCTCGTGGAGGAACAAGGCCTCTTCGCCGCCCCGATCGAACACGAAAGGGTCGCCCCATTTCAGCCGCGCGACCACACGCCGCTCGCGCGCCTTCTCGGCAATCAGGTAGCAGATGGCTTCCTGGTCGCGGGCGTTGGGCGACGCGTCGCCGACCTCGATGCGCTCCGCATGCGGCGGCGCCTGCCGAAGCAGACGCGGAGGCACGAGGCGATCGTAGAGCACGACATCGGCGCTCGCGAGGCACTGCAGCCCGCGGACCGTGATGAGACCCGGATCGCCGGGACCGGCGCCGATGATGTAGACG
>JBKPMA010000347.1:0-13692 GCA_046731935.1 Acidobacteriota bacterium | reverse complement strand
GGACGGCAGCTTCGTGGAGGTTCTCGGGCACTACTACCCGCGGACGCAGCCGGCGAAGGTCGATGTCAACCGGGAGCGCGTGAACTACTGGATCTCCCAGGGTGCCCGGCCGTCAGACACCGTCCGCACGCTGCTGGCCCGGCATGTTCCGGCTGTCCCGGCTGCCGACGCGCCTGCGGCGGCACCGCCGGCGAAGTAGCGTATGAGCAGCCCGGTTGCGGCGGTCATCGAAGTGGCGGCCCGCGCGCTGGTAGACGCGCCTGACGCCGTGAGCGTCACCGAGACCTCGCAGCGCGGCGCGACGCTCGTCGAGTTGACCGTGGCCCCCGCTGATGTCGGCAAGGTGATCGGCCGGCAGGGGCGGACGGCGGACGCGCTGCGGACGCTGCTCGCGGCCACGGCGCATCGCCACGGGATCAAGGCGACGCTCGAGATTCGCGATCCCGCCGGGCGGTAAGTCGCTATGGCGGGGTTCGACGACATGGTGCTCGTCGGAACCATCGCACGGACGCAGGGCCACCGCGGACAGGTGATCCTGAACCCGTTCACGGATTTTCCAGAGCACCGATTCGCAGCTGGCTCCGTGCTGCACACTCGCAGAGGGAGCGACGAGCTGACGCTGCGCGTGACGGCAATGCGGCTGCATCAGGGCCGCCCGGTCGTCAGCTTCGACGGCATCGAATCGATGACCGCAGCTGAATCGCTGGCGGGACTCGAGCTGCGCGTGCCTGAAGCGGACCTGACGCGCTTGCCGCCTGGCACCTACTACGAGCACGAGCTCGTCGGATGCGAAGTGGTCACGGCAGCCGGACACACGATCGGCCGGGTGCGAGCGGTCGAAGGCGGCTCGGGCGTGTCGCGGCTGGTGGTCGGTGAAGGCCGGGGCGAGGTACAGATTCCGCTCGTCGAGGCGTTCTGCCGTCTGATCGATGTGGGGGCTCGGCGGATCGTGGTGGAGCCGCCGGAGGGCTTGCTCGACCTGAATGCCTGATGCTCCCGGCGCGTCGGGGATTCGCCAGATGATTCCGCCGCCACGACGAAGGCCGGAACGCAGGTGAAGTTCGACATCGTCACCATCTTTCCGCGGATGTTCGAGACGACGCTCGGGGAAGGCGTCGTAGCCCGCGGGATCGGGTCGGGAATTCTCGATGTGGCCGTGCACGACCTGCGCGACTTCACCGAGGACCGGCACCGGGTCGTGGACGATGTGGCGTACGGCGGCGGTCCGGGGATGGTGCTGAAGCCCGAGCCGCTGTTTCGCGCGGTCGATGCCATCCGGGCCAGACGCGGAGAACCGGGAGCCATCGTGCTCACGTCGCCTCAGGGGCGCCGGTTTACCCAGGCTGAGGCCGGCCGCTTGCGGGACCTCGGCCACGTGGTGCTGCTGTGCGGCCGCTACGAGGGCGTGGATGATCGGGTCCGCGAGGCGCTCGCTACCGACGAGCTGTCGATCGGCGACTACGTGCTGAGCGGCGGCGAGCTGCCGGCGTTGGTGATTGTGGATGCGGTCGCCCGGTTGGTGCCGGGCGTCGTGGGCGACCAGGACTCGGTGGACGCGGACTCGTTCTCGCGCGGATTGTTCGACTATCCGCACTATACGAGGCCAGCCGAGTTCCGCGGGTTCAAGGTGCCGGACGTGCTCGTCTCGGGGCACCATGCGAAGATCAGCAGCTGGCGGAAGCGCGAAGCGCTGCGCCGTACGCTGCGCGAACGGCCGGATCTGATGGCCGCTGCGCAGCTCGACGATGAGGAGCGCAGGCTTCTCGAGGAATTGAGAGACGAAGGAGCGAATCATGAAGGCGATTGAACAGATCGACCGCACCCAGCTGACCGAGCGGCCGCAGATGCGCGCTGGCGATACCGTGCGCGTGCACGTGAAGGTCCGCGAGGGCGACAAAGAGCGCGTCCAGGTCTTCGAAGGGATCGTGATTGGCTTCCGTCGCGGCGGCGCCAGTGCGTCATTCACCGTCCGGAAGGTCTCCTTCGGGCAGGGCGTCGAGCGCATCTTCCCGCTGCATTCGCCGACGATCCAGAAAGTGGACGTCGTGCGGTCCGCCCGCGTGCGCCGCGCAAAGCTGTACTTCCTGCGCGACCT
Organism: Acidobacteriota bacterium; assembly: GCA_046731935.1. Classification (GTDB taxonomy): domain Bacteria; phylum Acidobacteriota; class Vicinamibacteria; order Vicinamibacterales; family JAENWD01; genus CAVUPP01. The sequence continues at coordinate 11,597 of JBKPMA010000347.1, read as the reverse complement.
GAAGGGCAAGGCCGCCCGGATGAAGGAAACCAGCCGCCGTCCGGCCTAAGCAGGCGCCGACGCTCCTCGTCCCGGCGGTGCCGCCGCTGCGGGCTACGGGGCGTCGCCCAGCAGCCATGGGCCGCTCGCCCGCTCGCCGCACGATCGAAAACACGTACCGCCGGCTCGGCTTCGTGCACGTCGCCGGCGTGGACGAAGTGGGCCGTGGCTGCCTGGCCGGGCCCGTCGTGACCGCGGCCGTTGTCCTCGATCCCGGCCGTCACATCGGCGGCCTGGCCGACTCGAAGATCGTGCCGGCTCCGGAGCGCGATCGGCTCTACGACGTGATTGTCCGGCGCGCCCTGGCGTGGGCAGTCTCGGCAGCGGAGCCCGACGAAATCGACACCTTCAACATCCATCAGGCGTCGCTGCGATCGATGCAGCGCTCGGTCATGGCGCTCGTCCCGCTGCCCGACCTGGTGCTCGTGGACGCGTTCCGCATCCCGGACCTCTTCATTCCCCAGCGCGGCATCACGCAGGGCGATCGCCGGTGTGCAGGCATCGCCGCAGCCTCGATCGTGGCCAAGGTGACTCGCGACCGTCTGATGTGCGATCTGCACATCAAAGACCCTCGGTACGGGTTCGATCGTCACAAGGGCTACGCTACCGCGGAGCATCTCGCCGCCGTTGCACGCTTTGGCTACTCCTCCGCGCATCGACGGACGTTCAGGCCCCCCTCGCTGTTTGATACGATGGAAGTAGTATGACGGGCGCCACCGCGACTTGCGCGCCCGCCGGACAACCCGTGTGGCCATCGACCGCGAACAAACGCTGAAAAAGGCGGAGAAGCTGTTGCGGCAGGGCCGCCTCGATGGGGCCATCGAAGAGTACCAGCGCGTACTCGACAAGCATCCGCACGACTGGAACACGGCCAACGCGCTTGGCGACTGCTATGCCCGCGCCCAGATGGTCGAGCGTGCGGCGGAGCTCTATAACCAGATCGGCGACCACTTCGCGAAGGAAGGCTTCTTCTCGAAGGCGACAGCCCTCTACAAGAAGTCGCTGAAGATTCTCCCGACCGACGAACACGCGCTCGGGCAAGCGGCGGAGATGGCCATCCGCCAGTCGACGCTCGTCGAGGCGAAGCACTATCTGCAGCAGCTCGCGGCCCGCCGGCAGCAGCGCGGCCAGGCGAAGAGTGCGGCCGAGATTCTGCTGCGAATTGCATCGCTCGATCCCTCGGACCTCGATGCACGGCTCGCGGGAGCGCGCGCAATCGCCGAAACCGGCGGCGGCGAACTGGTCGCACCCGAACTGCTCGCCGTCGCACAGGCGCATGAAGCCGCCGGCCACCACGACAAAGCCTTCGCCGTCCTCGTCGAAGCTGCGCGCATCGTCCCCAACGACGATGAGATCCGGGCCGCCCTGGCGCGTGCGTACGCGGGACGCGGCGATCTCGAACGGGCACGCAGCCACGCCCGCTCGGCCGCCGATTTCGTGGCGCTGGCGGATCTTGCGGCCGCACGAGGCGACACGCGCGCCTCGATTGCCCTGCTGACCGAAGCCTACATCGCGGCACCGGACGACGCGATCGCGACCCGTCTCGTGCTCGCACACAGCGTGCTTGGGGAGTTCGATCAGGCGGCGCCGTACGTCGACGCCATCGGCGAGACCGACGATCTCGACCTCCTGTTCGCGGTCGGAACCATCCGCGCCCGACAGGGTGACGTCGATACCGCCCGCGCCGCGTTTGCGCGCCTCCTCGCTCGCGAGCCGAATCGAGCGGCTGCCGTCGCCGCCGAAGGGGAACGGCTGGCCGCCCTCGATCCTGATGCCGCGCTCGTGCATCTCGAAGCCGCGGCCGACATCTTCGTACTCCACGGGGACTTCGCCGCCGCCGCGACCGCATACGAAGCATTCGTGCTCCAGCAGCCCGATCACATCGCGGCGCTCTTGCGGCTGGTGGAAATCAGCGTCGATGGCGAATTGCCCGATACGAGAGACGGCGCGCAGGCTTCGCTGGTCGATGCGTATCTCTCACAGGGCAATGCCGCCGAGGCGCGGACGCTGACCGAAGAGCTGCTGGCCAGGCAGCCGGACAATGCTACGCACGTGCAGCGTCTCAGCAAGGCACTCGCTCTCCTGGGCGAAACACCGCACGTCGTCGAGGATAGTGAGCTGGATCTCGGTGGCTCGGAGCAGGCCGCCGAGCCCGAGGCTGCTGCGACCACTCCGTCAGAACCGCAGCCGGTCGACGGCGAGCCCTCTGGTGATGGAGACGAGGCCTTCCGCCTCGGTCCGGTCGCCATCGATCTTCGAGACATCCTCGGCGACCAGGCCGAATCCGAACAGTCCGGCGCCGAAGGCGATGGCAGCCAGCAGGCCGGTTCATCGCGGCCCAAGCCGGCTGGCCGTGACCTCGACGAAGTGTTCGGAGGCCTGCGCGAGCAGGCCGCCCGACAAGGCGGGCACGGCGCCGCCGAGAAGCACTACAAAGTCGCGCTCGCGTACCGCGACATGGGCATGAGCCACGAAGCGATCCGCGAGCTGCAGGCCGCTGCGGCGTCGCCGCGGCTCCGCTTCGAAGCGTCCGCACTGCTCGCGCGCCTGTTCCTCGAGCGCGGCGACAGCGGCAATGCCATCGAGTGGTTGGAACGTGCCGCCGAAGCGCCCGCTCCGACGGTCGAAGCCGGACGTACGTTGCTGTACGACCTCGGGGATACACTCGAAGCGGGCGGCGAAACCGCGCGGGCGCTTGCCGTGTTCCTGGAGCTGCAGGCCGACGCCGCCGACTTCCGCGACGTCGCGCGCCGGGTGGAACGTCTGTCGCGCGTGCAGACCGGAGGCTGACACTGCTCCGCCGCCTGCTCGTCGCCGCGTACTTCGTAGAGGTCGGGCTGCTGCTCGTTGTGATCCCGTGGTCCAGTTTCTGGGAGCGCAACGTGTTCTTCGATCTCTCTCCGTGGCTTCACACCTACATGCGCAATCGCTATCTGCGCGGCGCCGTCACCGGACTGGGCCTCGTCAACCTCGCGCTCGCGATCGCAGAGCTCGCCGATGCCTGGCGGACGTGGACCTCGCATACGCGCCCGCTGCCGGCGGCTGGGCCTATCCATCCTTCGAGCCGGCAATAGCGCGAGAGATCTTCAAGACCTTCAATGCTCTGTCTGGTCACCGACCGCCTTCGCCTGGCCGGCCGGCTTGGATGCGATCCATCACAGGCGCTGGCGCGACTGCCAGAGCTGATCGCTGCCGCCGCCGCTGCCAGGATCGACATGGTCCAGATCCGCGAGCGCGATCTCGAGGCTGCCGATCTGGTCAGGCTCGTGCGCGCGTCCCTCGACGCCGTTGCCGGTTCGTCCACTCGCGTGGTCGTCAACGATCGGCTCGACGTCGCGCTGGCTGCCGGCGCTGGCGGTGTGCACCTGCGCAGCGACTCAATCCCCATCGAACGCGCGAAGCAGCTCGCGCCGCCTGGATTCCTGATCGGGAGGTCGGTGCACTCTCCTGACGAAGCGGCGGCCGCGGGTGTCGCGGGCGCCAGCTATCTCATATTCGGTACCGTGTTCCGCAGCCGCTCGAAGCCCGAAGACGCGCCGCTTGCGGGAGTAGAGCAACTGGCGGAGGCCGTCCGGCGCTCGACCGGGACGCCAGTGCTCGCCATCGGCGGAATGACCCCGAGCAGGGCCGCTGCTGTTGCTGCCACCGGTGCCGCCGGCCTGGCGGGGGTAGACCTCTTCCTCCCGTCGAGCGAGCGATACGACCTCACTTCAGTGGCCGGAACGGTGCGAAATGCCTTCCTCCAGGCGGCACGGGCACGCGAAAAGCGCGCCACCCCGGGGTAAGATGCCTGCTCTCGCCTCTGCTGTGAGCCGACAAGAGTACGATGGTCGATCGACACGTCAGCCCGTTCGGGGCACAGCTTCGCAAGGCACGTGAAGCGAAAGGGCTGTCGCTGGCGCACATTGCGGCCGTGACGAAGATATCGGTCCGGGCACTCGAGGCTGTCGAGCGGAACGACTACTCGCGTCTGCCGGGCGGTATCTTCATGCGGTCCTTCGTTCGCGCGTATGCAGGCGAGGTGGGGCTGGATCCTGCCGTGGCCCTGAAGGCGTTCCTGGCGGAATGTCCCGAGGATATCGCCTCGGTTCCAACCGGCGCGCCTGAGTCCATCGACGGACCCACGACCGAGCGCTGGTATCACCGTGTTCCGTGGGGGCGGCTCGGACTGGCGGGGATCGTGGTGGCCGCCATCGTCGGAAGTGCGGTGTATCTCTATTCGCGACGGGCGGCTCCCCAGCCGCCGGTAACGGCCGTTCACACCGAACCGCCGGCGTCACCCGCGGTGCCGCAGCCGCGGCCGCCTGCCGCTCCCGTGACCGCGCCGGTCGTTCGCGCTCCTCAAGCGCCGTCTGCGGCTGCGATAGGAGATCCGCCGCGGGCCGATCCGCCGCGCGTCGATCCGCCGCCCACTCTGACGACGCCGGCCGCGGCGTTGCAGGGCGCGAAATTGACACTGGGCTTGACGGCCTCGGCATCTTGCTGGGTCGAGCTCAACGTGGATGGACGGCCGCCCGATAGTCGAATGTTCACGCCGGGTGAACATCTGCTCGTTCGCGTCGACACGCTCGCCGTGGTCAAAGTCGGAGACGCCGCCTCGATGCAGCTGACGATCAACGGACGGCCGGGACGTCCGCTCGGCCGTGCCGGTCAGGTCGTCACGATCCGCCTGTCGCCAGAGAATTATCAGGACTTCCTTCCTTCCGATACCGCACACTGACACATGGATCCAGGTGTTCGCACTCCACTCGTGGACTTCTTCCGCCGGGGAGAGGTAGCCCGTGATGTCCGGCTGCTCGCCGCGCAGGGCGCGTTCGCGCCAGCCGCGCTCGATCAGGTCGCGCTGCTCCTCATCCTGAAAGACGACGGCGACGTGGAGATCGCGAAGGCTGCCGCCGCGACGCTCGACATTCTGCCGGCCCGGGCGCTCGCGTCGTTCCTTGCACGCACGGACGTCCCTGGCGAGATGCGCGCGTTCTTCGGAGCGAGGGGCATCGAGCCCGTCGCCGGTGACACCGTTTCGGACGAGCCGCTCATCGACACCGACACGGAAGGTGGTGAGGCACCCGCGGACGGCGCGGCCGGCGATCCCGAGCAGCAGAACCGGCTGCAGCGTCTCGCGAGCATGTCCGTTATGGAGAAGATGAAGGTGGCGACGCGCGGGACGCGCGAAGAGCGTTCGCTGCTGATCCGCGATCCGAATCGGATGGTCTCGGCCGCGGTCCTCAGCAGCCCGAAGCTCACGGAGAACGAGATCGAGTCGTTTGCGCGGATGGCGAACGTCGGCGAGGAAGTGCTGCGCGTCATCGGCAGCAACCGGACCTGGGTGAAGAACTACAGCGTGGCAGCCAATCTCGTGAGGAATCCGAAGACGCCGATTGCGATGTCGCTGACGCTGATGCACCGCCTCCACGAAAAGGACGTGAAGACGCTCTCGACGGATCGGAACGTGCCCGAGCCCATCCGCATCGCCGCCCGGAAGAAGGCCGCGGAGAACCGCAATTAGCTATCTGGTCTTCTTCCTCGGGCCGCCACTTCGGCGCGTGCCCCACTCGCTCCGCATCTGCGCCAGTCCGTGCATGAACACGGTCGCCCGCGACCGATCCTCTTCGCTCGCCATCGACTTCAGCAGATCCAGCGCACGCGCGAAGTCGCGCTCGATGGTCTTCTTCGTCGTCGTGAAATACAGGCTGCGGATCTCTGCGAGGGGATCCAGCATCGGCAACATCTTCACGAGCGGCGTCTCGACGTGGCGCGTGCCGATCGATTGCGGCGAAGTGCCGATCGGAAGTCCGCAAGCGATCTGGTGTTGAGCACGTCGCCGGACGTCAGCCACGCGCGCCTGGCTACCTGCACGCCCCACCGCAGCGACTCGAACCCTGCCTGACTGTGCGAGTCGGTGGCGATGACGATCGACACACCTCGCTCACGTGCCTGACGGGCCTGCACGTCGCCCAGATCGAGCCGATCGCTCAAACAGTTGATCTCGAACGCGACGCCGCGCTCAGCGGCAGCGTCGAATACCGTGTCGAGCCTCGCGCGGATCGGTTCCCTCCGCAGCAGCAGGCGCCCGGTCGGATGTCCCATGGTGTCGACCCACGGGCATTCGATCGCTTTCAGAAGGCGATCGGTCATCGCCGACTCGTCGAGAGTGAAGCTCGAATGGACCGATGCGACCACGTAGTCCAGCTCGGCGAGGCAGTCGTCTGCCAGATCCATCGTGCCATCCACGCGAATGTCGCATTCGATGCCGGCGAGCAGCGTGATGCCTTCGACCTGGCCGTTCGCCGCACGGATCGCGCGTGCGTGTTCGAGCGCCCGTTGCTCGTCGAGCCCGTTCGCCATAGCGAGCGCTTTGCTGTGATCGGTAATCGCCAGGTACTCGAGCCCTGCGGCCCGCGCCGCTCGCGCCATCGTCAGGATGTCGTCTTTCCCGTCGGTGGCCGTGGTGTGCGAGTGCAGGTCGCCCCGGAGGTCCGAGCGCTCGATCAAGCGAGGCAGCCGGCTCTCGGCGGCGGCTTCAATCTCGCCTCGATTCTCGCGAAGGTCGGGTGGCACCCAGGCCAGTCCCAGCGCGGCGTAAATCCCTTCTTCGTCGGCGCCGGCAACCGCAGTGCCGGCGGCGTCGTACAAGCCGTACTCGTTCAGTTTCAGGCCCCGCTGAATGGCACGATCGCGCAGCACGATGTTGTGCGCCTTGGAGCCGGTGAAGTACTGCATGGCGGCTCCGCGGCTTGCTGAGGGAACGAACCGGAGATCCGCTTGGAACCCTCCCGAAAGCAACACGCTTGCCTTGGTGTCGCCGCGTCCCAGAATCCGCTCGACGGCACCGTAGACGAGAAACTTCTCGGCGAGCGCGAGTGTGCCGCCGACGGCAAGTATGTCGAGGTCGCCGCACGTTTCACAGCCCCGCCTCAAGCTGCCGACCGCGTGCAGTTCAACATCTGGCGCGGCTGCCTGCAGGTACGCCACCAGGGCCGTGGCGATCCCGTGTGTCTCAGTCAGCAGGTGACGGCCGGCATGGCGTTTTCGCTCGTCGACGGCCCGCAGGATGAGCGCTTGTTTCTTCTCGCCCATTCCGCGGAGAGCCTTGAGCCGTCCATCGCGAGCCGCCGCCTCGAGGTCGTCAAGCGTCTTGATGCCGAGCTCGGTATAGAGCTGCTTGACGGTTCGCGGACCGACACCCTGCAAATGGAGGAGATCCAGAATCGTCGGCGGAAATTCTGCAAGCAGTGCCTGGTGGAACGTCGTGGTGCCCGTGGCCGCCATCTCGCGAATCCGCGCGGCGAGATCCTTTCCGATGCCCGGCAGCTGCAGCAGCTGCGCCTCCGTCATCTCGGTGACAGGGCTGCTGGCCGTCGAGACGGTCTCGGCCGCGTTCCGATACGCGCGAATCTTGAACGGATTGTCGCCCTTGATCTCGAGAAGGTCGCCCGTCTCGGCCAGCAGGCGGGCGACGGCGAGATTGTCCACGCGGTGCATTATAGGCGCGGGTCCGGACCGTCGAGGGCGGCAGGTATAATCGCGACTGTATCCATGTCACCGAGCGCATTGCGATCATCCATCGGCCAGCTGCTCATGGCCGGCTTCACCGGCACGTCCATCCCGGTCGAACTGCGGTCGCTCGCGCGCGAGTTCTCGCTCGGCGGCATCATTCTGTTCAAGCGCAATGTCGTCGAGCCCGAGCAGGTTGCCGAGATTGCCATCGAGGCCGCAACGCTGACGACCGATATACCAGTGTGGGTTGCGGTCGACCAGGAAGGCGGACGCGTCGCGCGTCTCAAGCGGCCGTTCACTGAGTGGCCGCCGATGCTGTCACTCGGGCGGGCGGGGGACGAAACGCTCGCGCGCCGATTTGCCCGTGCCTTGGCGGCCGAGCTGCTGGCCGTGGGTGTGACGCTCGATTTCGCCCCGGTCCTCGACGTGCTGACGAACGTGAAGAATCCTGCGATCGGAGACCGGGCGCTGTCCGAGGATGTCGCCATGGTCAGCCGTCTTGGCACGGCGATCATCGAGGAACTGCAGCACGCCGGACTGGCGTCCTGCGGCAAGCACTTTCCCGGCCACGGCGACACGACCGTCGATTCGCATCACGAGCTGCCGATCGTGGAGCACCCGCCGGACCGTCTCCGCGCCATCGAATTCGAGCCGTTCCGCGCGGCGATTCGGGCTGGTGTCGCGTCGCTCATGACGTGCCACGTGCTCGTGCCTGCGTTCGACGAGGAGCGGCCGGCGACATTGTCTCCGAAGATCGTCGAGCCGCTGCTGCGCGGTGAGCTGGGCTTTGATGGCGTGGTGTTCAGCGACGATCTCGACATGAAAGCGGTGAGCGCCAGGTACCCGGTGCCGGACGCCGCGACCGATGCGATCGCGGCGGGCTGCGACGCCGCGCTCATCTGCAGCGGCGACGTGCAGGTGCAGGCCGCGGCCATTGAAACCTTGATCCACGCCGTCGAGGACGAGCGCATCCCGTTCCGTCGCGTCGAGCAGGCCCTTGGCCGCATGCGGCGCATGAAGGAGCGCTTCCTGCTGCAACCGGTGCGCCAGGGCGGAGCCGCGCGGGGACCGCTGACTGGCCGTGCCTTGCGGGCGGCGATCGGGCTCGAAGCGCACGCGGCGATCGCCGAGGAGATGGCGCGCCACCTGTAGGCCGCTCTCATCATGCGGAAACCACCGGCGCTGCGCCCAGGCGACACGATTGCCGTGGTCGCTCCAGCAAGCCCATTCGATCGAGCGGCCTTCGAGCTCGGTCTCGACGAGCTGCGGAGCCTCGGCTTTCAACCTGTCTACGACGAGAGCGTCTTCGCACGGGAACGATACGTCGCCGGATCCGCGGCGACCCGTGCCTCCGCTCTCGACCGCGCGTGGCGCGATCCGTCAGTAGCGGGCATTGTCGCGGTGCGCGGGGGCTATGGCACCGCGCATCTCCTGCCGCTGCTCGACGCGGCCGTCGTGCGCAGCCATCCGAAAGTGCTCCTGGGATACAGCGATCTGACCACGCTGCAGATGTGGCAGCTGCAGCAGAGTGGGGTCGTCGCCTTCCAGGCGCCGATGCTCGAGGGCAGGCTGGCGCGCGGCGCCGCCGGCTACGATCGCGAGGCGTTGCTGCGCGTCGTGAGCACGCCTGAGCCTGCCGGAGTCATCGCGGATTCGCTCGAGGTCTTCAAACCAGGAGAGGCTCGCGGTGTGATTGTCGGAGGAACCCTGACGCAGCTGGCCGCATCGCTGGGTGGTCGGTGGGCCTTCGAGCCGCCCGCCGGACACATCCTGTTTCTCGAAGACGTCGGTGAGCGGCCGTACCGGCTGGACCGGCTGGTCACGCAGCTCCGCCACGCTGGCGTGTTCGAATCCTCGGCGGCGATTGTGCTGGGGACGTTTCCAGGCTGTGACGAGCCCGGCGGATCGCCGACCGCGCGTGAAGTACTCGCTGATTTGTTCGCCGACTTCACCGGTCCCGTCGTGTACGGCCTGCGCGTCGGACACGTGGAGGGGCCGGCACTCACGCTTCCGCTGGGCGTGACCGGGCGCGTGGTCGCCGGCTCCGCGGGACAACTCCTCGTCGAAGAGGCCGCCGTTCAATGAGGCCATCGTGAAGGTGCATCTGATTGGTGTCTGCGGAACCGCGATGGCAACGCTCGCGGCGCTCCTGAAACACCGCGGTCTCGACGTGCAGGGCTCGGACCAGGCCGTCTATCCGCCCATGAACGAGTTCCTCGAGCGGGAGCAGATCCCCGTGCTGGTCGGCTACGACGCCGACCACATCACGTCCGACCTGTCGCTCGTCGTCGTCGGCAACGCGATCTCGCGCGGGAATCCCGAGCTCGAGGCCGTCCTCGAGCGGAAGATCCGGCACTGCTCGCTCCCGGAGGCCATCCGGGAACACTTTCTGTGGGGCGCGCGCTCCATCGTCGTCGCTGGCACCCACGGGAAGACGACCACGACATCACTCGTCGGCTGGCTGCTGGCCGATGGCGGGCTCGATCCAACGGTGCTCATCGGCGGTATCGCGCTCAACTTCGGTGAACAGGGATCGAGCTACCGCGTCGGCCATGGACGCGATTTCGTCATCGAAGGCGATGAGTACGACAGCGCGTTTTTCGACAAGACGGCGAAGTTCCTGAAATACCTGCCTGACATCGCCATCATCAACAACATCGAGTTCGATCACGCGGATATCTACGCCGACCTCGACGCCGTGCGGCTCGCGTTCAGGCGGCTGGTCGGGCTCGTTCCGCGCAATGGGCTGCTCCTCCTGGGGGCGGACAGTCCCGATGCCGCGGCGCTCGCCCAGGCCGCGGTGTCGCCGGTGGAGACATTCGGCCTCTCGAACGACGCCGTATGGCAGGCGTCGGACGTGAGCGTCGCCGACGGGATCACGCAGTTCTCCGTCAGCTACCGTCAGCAATCGATCGGGCGCTTCGAGATCCCGTTGATGGGTCTTCACAACGTCCGCAATGCGCTGGGCGCGCTGGCGGTCGGCCACGCCGTGGGCCTGCCGGATGCCACGATGATGTCCAGTCTGCGTGGGTTCAGGGGCGTGAAGCGCAGACTGGAGGTCGTGGGCCGGGTCAACGGCGTCACCGTGTACGACGACTTCGCGCATCATCCGACGGCGGTCGAAGAGACGATAGCCGCCGTTCGCGCCGGACATCCGGGCCGCCGGCTCTGGGCCGTTTTCGAGCCGCGCTCCGCCTCTTCGTGCCGGCGCGTCTTCCAGGACGCCTTTGCGCACGCCTTTGGCGGCGCCGATCGGTCCATCCTGGCGCGAGTATTCCGATCGTCGCTGCCGGATTCGGAGCGCTTGTCGGTCGATCAGCTCGTCACCGACCTCACCCGTGCCGGCAAGGACGCGCGCCATTTCGAAGACACCGCGGGCATCATCGACGCCATCGTTGCCGAGCATCAGCCCGGCGACGTCGTGCTCATCATGTCGAACGGCGGATTCGACGGCATTCACCGCAAGCTCGTGGACGCGCTGCAGCGATCGCAGGCCGGCCGGGAATCCGCCCCCTCGCAGTAGCTCACCGCTGTGCGAATCCTTCCTCTCGGAGATGCCGCACTCCTCGTCGAGCTCGGATCGACGATGGACGAAGCCACGAATGCGGCGGTGCTCGCGATTGCCGAACGGCTCACGGCACTCCGACTGAGCGGCGTTCGTGATGTCGTGCCGGCGTACGCCTCGCTCGCAGTGCACGTGGATCCGCGGCGGCTCGATCTCTCCGCGTGCGCCGCGACCGTACGTCATGTCGCCGACGAGGTCATGTCCCGTCGCGACGAGCAGGTTCGCCCGAGCGACGTGGTGCACATTCCCGTCTGCTACGATCCCGAGCTGGGTCTGGATCTCGAGGCGCTCGCCGTCTGGGCTCGATGCACGCTGGCAGAGGTGACCCGATGGCACGCGGCGCGTGAGTATCGCGTCTTCATGCTGGGCTTTCTTCCGGGCTTTGCCTACCTCGGGCCGGTCGATTCGCGCCTCGCCATGCCTCGCCACAGCACGCCGCGCGCGCGTGTGCCTGCCGGCTCGGTCGCGATCGCAGGATCGCAGACCGGTGTATACC
>JBKPMA010000346.1:0-7580 GCA_046731935.1 Acidobacteriota bacterium | reverse complement strand
GCTTCGACAACAGGCCGTGGGCAGACTGGGAGACCGAGTATCGCGTCCGCGATCCCGAGACGCTCGAGCTCGCGCGCAAGGATCTCGAGACCGAGATCCTGTTCCATCAGTACATGCAGTGGCTCGCGGACGACCAGTGGGAGACCACACGCGAGCGCGCGGCGCCGGTCGCGCTGTTTGGCGACTTTCCGTTCATGGTCAGCGCCGACAGCGCCGATGTCTGGGCGCGCCAGCATCTGTTCCGATTCGACCGGACCGTCGGCGTTCCGCCAGATGCGTTCAGCGCGACGGGGCAGGACTGGGGACTGCCCGTCTACCAGTGGGACGCGATGGCAGAGGATGACTTCAAGTGGCTGCGCGATCGCGTGCGCCGTACCTCCAGGCTCTTCGATGGCTATCGCATCGATCACGTCGTCGGCTTCTACCGCACGTACTCGCGGCCCATCGGACAGAAGCAGGGATCGTTCGACCCTGCGGAGGAGCCGGCGCAGCTCGCACAGGGCGAGCGGCTGATGTCGATTTTTCTCGAAGGCGCCGCGCGCGTGGTGGCCGAAGACCTCGGGTCGGTGCCCGACTTCGTGCGGCAGTCACTCACGCGGCTCGGAATTCCCGGCTACAAGGTGTTCCGGTGGGAGCGTGCGTGGAACGATCCGGGCCAGCCGTATCACGACCCGGCCACCTATCCGACGCTCGCCGTCGCCACGACCGGTACCCACGACACTGAGCCGGTTGCGGCGTGGTGGGATGAGGCGACCGCCGAGGAACGGCGGGCGGTGGCCGGAGTGCCGAGTCTGACGTCGCTGCACGGCGTCGATGGCCCCGAATCGCTGCCGTTCTCGCAGACGCTGCTCGACGAGATCCTGCGGATCTTGTTTGCGTGTCCGGCTGACCTCCTCGTGCTCCCGGTGCAGGACGTGTTCGGATGGCGCGATCGGATCAACACTCCGGCGACGGTTACGGACCACAACTGGACCTGGCGGTTGCCCTGGGCGGTCGACCAGCTCAATCAAGAAGCCGAACCGAACTCACGCGCGGCAACGCTGAAGGCGTGGGCAGAGGAAAGCGGGAGAACGACGTAGCGCCTCTGGTGCGTGTTCAGGAGCGGAGCGGGACCTTCTGCAGCAGCTGCAGCAGCTCCACCGGCAGCGGGAACACGATGGTCGAGTTCTTTTCCGTGGCGATCTCGTTCAGCGTCTGTAGATAGCGGAGCGTCATCGCCCCGTCCTGGGTGCTCAGCACCCCCGCAGCCTGGGCGAGCTTCTCTGAAGCGATGAGCTCGCCTTCGGCGTGGATGATCTTCGCGCGCTTCTCGCGCTCAGCCTCCGCCTGACGCGCCATCGCGCGCTGCATGTTCTCCGGCAGATCGACGTGCTTGACCTCCACCGCTGAGACTTTGATGCCCCACGGGTCGGTCTGGCTGTCGAGGATCTGCTGCAGCTGCTGGTTCAGCCGATCGCGCTCGGCCAGCAAATCGTCGAGCTCGGCTTGTCCAAGTACGCTGCGCAGGGTCGTTTGCGCCAGCTGCGACGTCGCGTACATGTAGTCTTCCACCTCCACGATGGCACGCCGTGGATCGATGACTCTGAAATAGACGACGGCGTTCACTTTGACCGAGACGTTGTCGCGCGTGATGATGTCCTGCGGTGGCACGTCGTGGACCACCGTGCGCAGACGCACCTTCACCATCGTGTCGATCGGGCGGAAGACCAGTATGATCCCAGGTCCTTTTGGGTGAGGGAGCAGCTTCCCAAGCCGGAAGATCACGCCGCGCTCGTACTCTCGCAAAATGTGAATCGAGCTGATCAGATACAGCAGCACCACCGCCGCGACGACGAGCCCAGGCGACAGAATCATCATGAAATACCTCCGTCAGCCGTCAGAGATCCCGCAGGCTCAACGCGCAGCGTGAGGCCGTCGACGGCGACAACACGAACCTGGCACTCTTCGTCGAGCGCGGTCGGGGACGTCGCACGCCAGATTTCCCCATGCACGCGGACCTGTCCGGGCCGGTCGGGAGCGATCGTGCTCAACGTGCGTCCGCGCTCCCCCACGAGGCCTTCCGCGCCGGTCACCGGCTGGATGCGTTGGGCCTTCAACGCCAGCCGGCCGAGAAACAAGACGATGCCGGCCAGAGTGAGGACGGTCGGCAGAATCACGCCGTAGCTGACCTGTACGCCGGGCACCTCGCGGGTCAGCATGAGCGACCCGACGAACAGGCTCGCGGTGCCGCCGAGACCAAGCACACCGAAGCTGGGCATCTTCAGCTCGAGGATGAGCAATCCGATGCCGAACACGATGAGCAGCAGTCCGATCGTGTTGATCGGCAGTACCTGAAAGGCGAAGAACGCGAGCAGCAGACACAGGCCGCCCGCCACGCCCGGCAGCACCGCGCCAGGGTTCCACAATTCCACGACGAGCCCGAGCGTCCCCAGCGTCAGCAAAAGGTACGCAATCTGGGGATCGGCGATAGCGCTCAGGAACTGCTGGCGTCGCGTCATCTCCACACGCTCGATGGCGATCCCGGTGGTGTGAAGGATCACGTTGCTCCCGTCGAATCGCGTCACCGTGCGGCCATCGAGCTGCCGCAGGAGGTCACTCACGTCTGGTGCGACCATGTCGATGAGCCGGGGGTTGGCCGCGAGCGCCTCGTGCGCCGTGAACGAACGGCTCTCTGTCACGGCTTCTGCCGCGAGCGCCGCGTTCCGTCCGCGCGTCTCGGCAAGCGTGCGCGCATAGGCCGCGGCGTCGGATGCCACCTTCTTCGTCATCGCGTCAGACGGCGCCGTCTCTCCGCCCGCCGGCACACGATGTGCGGCACCGATGTGTGTCCCCGGCGCCATGATCGCGACGTCGGCCGCCAACGTGATGAGAAACCCGGCCGACGCGGCTCGCCCACCGGCCGGACCGACGAACACCACGACCGGCGCGTGCGCGACGAGCATCCGTGACACGATCGCACGCGTCGACTCGAGCAGACCGCCCGGCGTGCGGAGCACGATCACGGTCACGGCGGCGCCGCGCGTATCGGCACGCGTGATGACCTCGTCGATGAACTCCGCGGCAATCGGATGGATGATCCCCTCGTACTCGGCGACGATGGCAACCGGAGGCGTGGCCGCGGCGACCGGGCTGGTGGTCAGGGCGTACGCGAACAGAAGGGCGAAAAGGAGAGCTGCGGCGCCGGAGCGGATCCGCATGCCCTCATTGTACGTCCGCGGTCGAGTACGGGCCCGATCCCGCAATCGCTGATACAGTGCCGCACCATGAAACACACGATCCTCGCGGCCGCCATCGCTGCCATGGTTGCGGCCGGGCCAACCCAGCAATCCGCTGTCGAATACGGCCGGCCGGGCGAACACCCGCTGCTGCTCGACCTCCATATCCCGGATGGCGCCGGTCCGTTCCCCGCGGCGATCCTCGTTCACGGCGGCGGCTTCGACAGCGGCAGCCGCGAGACGAACATGGCGCCTCTATTCCAACCGCTTACCGACGCGGGCATTGCCTGGTTCAGCATCGACTATCGGATGGCGCCCGAGTTTCGCTTTCCTCAAGCGCGTGAGGACGTGGACGCCGCGATCCGGTGGGTCAAAGCACACGCAGCGACGTATCACGTGAACCCAAACAAACTCGTGCTCGCCGGGGAATCGGCGGGAGGCTACCTCGTAAACTACGCTGGGACGCACGAGACGCCAGAGACGAGAGTCGCGGCCGTCGTCGACATCTACGGCCCCACGGATTACGAGAAGATTGCGCGGCAGCGTCAGGCTTATCCGGCTCGATTCAACATGGCGTCGATCAGCGCCCATGAGCGGCTCGGCGGCAGCATCTGGTTCTTCGGCGTGGCGGGTTATGACGAGGCGAGTTACGCGACGCTGCGCGCGATCTCTCCGCTGCACGCGGTTCACAAGGGGATGCCGCCGTTTCTCGCGATCCACGGCACGCGTGACGATCAGGTTCCCTACGAACAGTCGACGATGCTGTGCGATGCCATGCACGCAGTCGGTGTGCGCTGCGACATCATCACTGTCGAGGCCGGCGGTCACGGCATGGGCACCTGGAAAGATGCCGACCAGCAGCACTACAAGGCCGAGACGATCGCGTGGCTGAAACAGGTTCTGGCCGACAAGCGACACGGGGCGGGTTCGTGACCGCGACTCAAAAGCCCATCTGGGCCCGCCCGAGGTCGGTCAAATCCTTCTCGGTCGCCCGACCCCTGAAGTCGACTTCGAAGTCCATCGCGGCGAAGTCGGGGGCCGAACGACCGTCCAGGAATGCTTGTTTCTGCTTCGGAAGATATGCGCGATTCTTCGGGCAGTCAGGCGCCGAGCCAATGTAGAGGACGCTGGCGTACTCGCTTCCCGCGTGCTCGTCGCCGACCGCATGACAGATGTCGGTGTGCCAGAACACCGCGTCGCCCGGCATGACCTCCGGAATCGATACCAGACCGGGCATGAGATCGGGGTGCCATTCCGAGCTCACGCCGAGGGCGCGACCCGGCATCGCTCCGCACAAATCGGACTCGCCAACATCGTCCTGCAGCGCTCGGAGCAGCACGTAGCAGATGCCCTCGGCGATCGGAATGAGGCGCAGCGTTCCATCGTGGGGTCCCTGTTGTGTGAGCGCCGTCCAGCCCTGATAGGTCCGGAACATGCTGCATACCGCCGGGGATGGGATCTCGCGAGTCTTCAACCGGTCGGTGGCGTCGAACGGGTCGTAGCCTCGCCAGTCACCATTGAAGACCTTGTCGTAGACCAGCTGATAGCCGGGGTCGATCCAGCGTTCAACGGTGCCCGCATCCATGTGCGGCGACAGGCCGAGCGTCTTGTCGCCCGGGGCACGCCGGCGCGCGCGGTCGGCATAAGTGCATTGCCGATCAGGATTGAAGACCCCTTCGAACTTCCAGAGGTGATCGAGAAAGGCGCGCGTCTCGGCGAGCTTGGGGTCTTGCCGCGCCAGCACCTGCGGCTTCGACCAGTAGATATTGAAGATTTGCGGCTTCCCGGCTTTGAGCGCCGAGAAGTACTTGTCGAGGCTGCGCTTTTCCACCTCGCGCGCTTCGTAGCGGTTCGTCTCGAGGTACTCGCCCACCTCCGCGAACCATTCGCGCGCGAGCGCTTCCGGGAACACGCCGCGAACGACCACACAGCCGGTTCGACGGATCGCCTGGCGCGCCGCCTCAGAAACCTTGCTGTCTTTGATGTCGGCGTACTCGACTTCCGGTATGACGGGGCGCCCGGCAGCCACCTCGGTGTGGATAATCTCGGTCGCGCGGCGGATGTGGTCCGTGACGCTCGCGTACGCACGCTTCAGGGCGTCGCGCCGAGGCGCCATCTTCCGCTTGAAGTCGACGATCCGATCACTGACGTTGATCGCTTCGACAGCCATGGAGACTCCCGAACTTATTGAGTGCTCCTGTTCGGCTGCTGCGCCGGTTGCGGCTTCGGCAGCGGCTTGCGCGGCAGCTTCGCGTCGCGATTCGCCGCGTGATAGACGAACGACGCGACGATCACCGCGTTCTTCATCATGTCGCTGGCCTGCAGCCGGTCGTACACGTCCATGTTCGAGTGGTGCGTGCGCGTGTCGTACTCGACGGGATCCTGAATGAACTGGAAGCCCGGGATACCCACGGCGTCGAATGACAGGTGATCGGTCCCGCCCGTGTTCTGCAGCGTCAACGTCTTCATGCCGAGGTTTTCGAAGGGTTGCATCCACGACGTGAAGATGGGCACGACGGCTTCATTGCCCTGCAGATACACCCCGCGGATCGCGCCGGTGCCGTTGTCCACGTTGAAATAGGCCGACACCTTCCCGTGTTCCGGCTTCAACTGCATCGTCTCGCGATCGGCGAAATGATCTTTCACGTACGCCTTCGAGCCGAGCAGGCCCTGTTCCTCGCCGCTCCACAGCGCCAGCCGAACGGTGCGCCGAAGCGTGACGCCTGACGCCTTCAGGATCCGCAGTGCTTCGAGCATCACGGCGGAACCCGCGCCGTTGTCGGTGGCGCCCGTGCCGCCGTGCCACGAGTCGAAGTGCGCACCGAGCATGACGATCTCATCGGCCTTGTCGGTGCCCGGCAACTCGGCGACGACGTTGAAGGCCTTCTCGTCCTCGGTCATTTTGTTCTGCACATTCAACTCGATGGTGACCGGAACCTTCTTCTCGAGCATGCGCGCGAGCCGGTCGTAGTGCTCGACGGCCAGCACGATCTGCGTCGGCGCATTCGCGGGATACGTGAACGAGTACGGGCCCGGCGGTGGCGGCTGCTTCAGGTTGTACGCGCCGCCCTGTTGCACGAACAGTGTTCCGCCGTCACCGCTTCTGCTCGGTTCCATCAGCGCGACCGGTGCCTCATCGGCGAAGAACGTGAGCGCCTTCCGCATCAGCTGGATGCGCGACATGTCGTAGCGGCGCTGGTTCGCGGCCTTCGGATCGATTTCCTGCAGGTCGCTCAGTTCCTTGTCCGTGTACCGTGACGCCAAGGGTTCGAACGATGGCTTCACTTCGCGGATCGGCGTCGTGAGTACGATCTTGCCCTTCACCTTGCCGCGCCACGTCTCGAAATCCTTCTCGCTCTCGATCGGTGCGTATATGGCTTCGGCTGTGACCGTGCCTTCGGTGCCGGGCGTCCACGCCTTGGGCAGTCCGATGAGCGGCCACGGCGACGGCGCGACGACGTTGGCTTCGTAGTGCTGGTTGACCCAGCCACGGCCGAACGTGCCCCAGTCCTCGAGGCGTGCATGGACTGCGCCCCACTCTGTCAGCTTCTTGACTGCCCAGTCCCCCGCGGCGCGAATGTTGGGGGACCCGGTCAGGCGGGGACCATACACATCGGTGATGTAGCTCGCGATATCCATCACCTGCGAGCGCTGAAACCCCTCGTCCTTGAGGCGGTAGATCGCGTCGTAGTCGACGTCGTTGCTGCTCGTGCCAACCTGCGCAGACAAGGGCAGGGCGATGACGAGGCAGGCGGCCACGAGTGCAAGTCGCGCGCGGGGGGCGTACACGGATTTCTCCTCCAGGAAGAGCGCAGGATGATGATGGGGCCGGGTCCGGCCCGTCGACAGAGCCCGTTACGATATCACGACGTGGGACCGACGACAGGACTGTCAGGACGATTACAGGATTGTCACCCAGACTGCGCAGTCCGTCCCACACGCCGCAAGTGTGACCGCCGGTAACGTTCGTGCCGATACGACTTCTCAGACTGGGCCGGATCAGACGGCTCGTGGTACGCCGGTTGCCCTGTGGGCGGTAGCGGTCGTCCGGGCGATAGCCGGCAACCGTATGAGCCCCGGGCCCGGGGCCCCTCATGAAACCCGCGCACTCCACGCCTCCCGCGCCACCCGCGGCGGATTTCGCCGATGGTCTCGGCGTCCGCGTTCGCCTCGCCGAAAAAGGGGGCGATGAGCTCGGCGTCCTTCGCCTGGCGCCGGAGTTCGTTGCAGTGCCGGCCTTCGAGTTCGCGCTCCGCGAACGGGTCAATCGTCTATCCGAGTTCCGTCACGGCGCCTACGCGCGCGTCCGCCGCGTCGATCGTTTCGAAGGCGGCGCTGTGCTCGGCATCGTGTCGGAACACGCTG
>JBKPMA010000345.1:0-6946 GCA_046731935.1 Acidobacteriota bacterium | reverse complement strand
TTCCGCGCTGGTCGTGCGCGGTGGGACCAAAGCGCCTGATGACGATGGCCTCCGGATCGACGCCTTCCAGAAATCCGTAGAACGACAGGTTGAAATCGAGCCGCGTCTGTTCCCCGTCCGTCACGACATCCAGGCCCGCGGCCTCCTGATCATGCAGCGCACACACCACCGCATCGTCCTGCGCCTCTGCGAGGTCGGAGGCACCAAAACGATCGAGGTGTTCAGCAGTGAGCTCCAGCCAGCCGGGGAACGGATAGCTGCCAATCACGGACGTGCGTAGAGGATTACTCTTCATCAGGACGGACTCGGGTTCGGATTCGTGTGTGTATTCGTGTTCGTGTTCGCAATCGTCAAGCGTCAAGCGTCATTCGTCAGTGTCAGAGTTCGCCATACAGCTTTGCCATCCGCCTGGCGTGCTCGTCGTAGGCGGCTTCGAAGCGTTCGGCCGCGCGCTCGGAGCCGAGCACGGCGGATGCACCGAGCACGAGCGGCGGCTGTCCTGCACGCGTCAGGCGCTCGGCGACCGACGCCTTGATTGCGTTGACGACGAGGCAGCCGCCAACCGTCGAGCCTGGCGAGACCGGCGTATCGAGGCCGTCGATAGACACCATCGCGTCGCCAACGGGCGCACCCGTATCGATGACGACGTCCGCGACATCGTGGAGCTTCACTCCGTCCGGGTGCCGGGACTGACTCGCCTCCGCATGACGCCGGCTGACCAGGGCGACGACACGCACGCCTCGCCGGCGGAAACCCTGCGCCATTTCGATCGGGACCACGTTGCATCCGCCGGAGGAGACCACAAACGCACTGTCGGACGTGCGGATGGCGAAATTCCTCAGGATACGTTCCGCGAGCCCCGGCACGTTCTCGAGGTACATCGCCTGCCGCTGTCCGTTGGCACCGACGACGAGGTTGTGGAAGCTGAGCGAGAGCTCGACGATCGGATTGAACCCGGGATACGAACCGTATCGCGGCCACATTTCTTCGACCATGATGCGGCTGTGCCCGGAGCCGAAGACGTGCACGACGCGGCCCGCCAGGATGCTCTCCGAAAACCATTCGGCTGCCTGCTCGATCGCGGGCAACTGCGCTTCGACCGCAGCCACGAGCTCACGCGAGCGCGAGAGGAACTGTTGGGCGGGAGACTCTGAAGGCATGCGTTGCATCGTATTCGGATTCGTGTTCGTGTTCGTAGCCTGCAGCCTGTAGCCGTCGCCTGTTGCCTGCAGCCTGTATTCGCTACACCATTCCTTGCCGCGCTGCCCCGAACGCACCAGCACGATCGCCGAGACGCGCCGGCAGCACGCTGACACGTGCGCCGCCCGGCCGCCATTCGTACTTCGCCAGATCGCGCCGAAGCGGACCGAACAGTGCCGGCCCTGACTTGGCGATGCCGCCCCCGATCACCACGATCTCGGGATCGATCACGTTCACGAATGACGCAATCGCAATCGCGAGCAGCCGCACCGACTGTCGCCAGATCCGCCGGGCCTCGGCGTCTCCACCCGCAGCGGCGTGGACCAGTGCTTTCGTCGTCTTGAAGCGGCCGCCCGTACGCGACACGATCGTGCAGTCCCCAATCGCATCCTCGAGGCTGCCTGGCATCTGACAGATATCAGAAGGACCGTCCGGATCCACGGTGACGTGACCGAGATGGCCCGCCCGGCCGATCTTGCCGCGCAGCAACTGGCCGTCGGCGAGAATCGCTCCACCGACGCCGGTGCCCAGCGTCAGCAGGATGACGTCCTGCGAGCCCCGGGCGGCGCCGAGCCATGTCTCGCCAAGCAGAGCTCCCTGCGCATCGTTGACCACAGGCACCTTGAAGGCGGTGCCTAGGAATTCCTGCCAGTCGAGCCCCTCGAGACCGGGGAGTCGCTCGGGCATGACCGCGATCGATCGGCCATCAGGTGCCGGAAGTCCTGGGGCAGCAACGCCTACCCACTGCAGTGAACCGTCGACGTCCGCAACGAGCGAACGAAAGGCCCGCACGACGTGTGTGCGCCACGTCGCGTCGGCCGTGGGTGCGACAGCGCGCCCGATCACGCGGCCCTTCGGTGTCACGGCCAGCATCTTGGCCGTAGTCCCGCCGAGATCGATTCCAATCGCGTAGTCCACGCCGAGATCCTTGTGTTCGAGATGGCCTGCTGCGCGCCAGCGGCTCACGGTGACGCCGGCCGGCTCTCGGCGGCCGGGCTATCTGCGCCATCGGTGACCGACCATCCGCCGTCGATCGTGAGCACCTGTCCCGTCACGAAGCGGGACGCGTCGCTCAGGAAATACACGGCCGCGCCGTCGAGATCGTCCGGGTGTCCGATCCGCCCGCCGTCGAGCGGTTGCTTCGTGTGGATGAACCGCATGATCCGTTCGTCGGCAGCGGCCCGCTGCGACATTGGAGTTTCGACCAGGCCAGCCGCGATCACGTTGATGCGAATACCGTCCGAGGCATATCGCGCCGCGGCGGCCCGGCTCAACCCTTCGATCGCCGCCTTGGCCGTGGCATACGCATGCGTCGAGAAATGGCGAGACGAGGGCGATGAGGCCAGGACCGAGCCCACGTTGAGAATGGCGCCGCCGGTCTTCTGGTTGAGGAACTGGCGCACGGCGGCGCGGTTCGACAGGAATACGGACGTCAGGTTCAGGTCGAGCGTCGCCCGCCACGCTTCATCGGTCACGTCATGAAGCGACCCATCGCCCCACGCGCGCCCGGATCCACCAGCCACATGATAGAGCGCGTCGAATCGGCCGAACGTCCGCACGGCGGCCGCGATGGCCTTAGGCACGGTGTCGGGCTGCGTCGCGTTCCCACCAAGGACGAGCGCCGATGAACCGAGCGCATCCTGAGCCGCAGCTACGGTAGGTCCCGACAGACCGAGCGCCACCACACGGGCGCCCTCCCGCAGGAAACGAGCGGATGCAGAGAGACCGATCCCGCTCGTTCCACCCACGACGACGATCGAGCGGCCATCGAGCGCGCCAGGAG
Source organism: Acidobacteriota bacterium (assembly GCA_046731935.1). Lineage (GTDB taxonomy): Bacteria > Acidobacteriota > Vicinamibacteria > Vicinamibacterales > JAENWD01 > CAVUPP01. Next base: position 3,963 of record JBKPMA010000345.1, on the reverse strand, counting down.
TAGACTGAGTCAGATCGGCCCCCAAAAGTGACAACTATATTGCGGATTGCGGATTGCGGAATTCGGAATGCGCCCGCCGCGCCGTAGCGCCTGGAACGATCGGGCGCGAAGGCGGGGGAACTTCGGAATGAGACCTCTCTATAGCTCGTCGCCGACCACCGCGCTCGCGATGATCATCCGCTGCACTTCGGATGTGCCCTGGTAGATCTCGCTGGCGCGGATGTCGCGGAACAGCCGTTCGACCCGCGAGCCGCGACGGTACCCGGCAGAAGCGAGGACCTGCATCGCCTTGTCCGCGGCCCGATGCGCTGACTCGGAGGCGGCGAGCTTGGCCATTGACGCCTCGGCGCCCGACAGCGTGCCGAGGTCCTGCGCCGCCGCCGCTTTCCATGTCAGGAGCCTGGCCGCTTCGAGCTCGGTGGCCATGTCTGCCACGAACCACTGCACCGCCTGGTATTTGGCGATCGGCCGGCCGAAGGTCTGGCGCTGTTGCGCATGCGCAATGGCCTCGTGGAGCGCCGCCTGTCCCACGCCCAGCGATTGAGCGGCGATGCCCACGCGGCCGCCATCGAGCGCCCACCGCGCGAGCTTGAACCCGCCATTCACCTCGCCCAGCACATCGTCAGACGCCACGTGCACGTCGTCGAGGACGAGGTCCATGCACCCGAGGCCGCGGACACCCAGTGAATCAGGACCGGGATGCCTGGTCACGCCTGGACGATCGAGCGGAATCAGAAACGCGGTGATGCCGCGCCCGCGCGCACCGGGCTGCGTCGCCGCGAAAGCAATCCCCACATCGGCGGCTTCCGCGTTGGCGACCCAGACCTTTCGCCCTGACAGCCGCCAGCCGTCACTCTCGGCAGTCGCCACGGTTTCCTGGTTGGCCGCATCGGTGCCCGCGTTCTCTTCCGAGAGCGCGAAGACGCCGATCGACGCGCCGGTCGCCAGCCGGCGAAGCCAGCGGGCTTGCTGCTCCGGGCGGCCGAACCGCGCGACCACGTCGGCCACAAGATTGTTCGCGACGACGAGGATGACGGCGACAGTGGCGCTGGCGCGCGCGACAGCCTCGACTGCAAGCGCGGCGCTCAGATGATCTCGACCGAGACCACCGTGCTCCGGCGAGATCGTGATCCCCAGCAGGCCCTGGCTGGCGGCGTCAGCCACCAGCTCCCTCGGATAGCGTCCAGACTCATCGATTTCGGACGCGCGCGGTTCGACGTGCTCGCGCGCGAACCGGTCAACGGCTGATCGGAATGCTTCCTGTTCGGGCGTGAGCTCGAGAATCATCGGAACGCTTACGGACCCTCAGTCCTGGACCGTGGACACCTGCCGTGCGAGGCGCTCGAACGCCGGCCGCAACCGATCCGCGCTCTGCATAACCTCTTCCGGGAGCACGCGGACATTGCCGACAACCGACATGAAGTTGGTGTCGCCGGTCCACCGCGGCACGAGATGCAAGTGCACGTGGTCCGCAATGCCGGCGCCCGCCGGCCGGCCGAGATTCATCCCGACGTTGATGCCCTGCGGCTGATACACCTCGCTCAGCGCAATCTCGCTGCGCTGGGTCAGCAGCATCATCTCGGCCAATTCGTCAGGCGTCAGAGCCGCAAGCGACGCGACATGCCGGTATGGCACGACCATCAGATGGCCGCTGTTGTAAGGGTAGAGATTGAGGATGACGAACGCGTGGCGGCCGCGATCGACGATCAGCTCTTCTTCCTGGCGCAGGTGCGCGCCACAGAAGACGCACGTGTCTTGGTGATTTGTGCCGGTCACGTAGGCCAGCCTCCAGGGCGACCAGAGGCGTTCCATAGGTCGAACAATTATAGGGCCGGAGCGAGGTCTCTATTCTGAAGGGCTCGAGGGGGGAATAAACGTAATTGGGAATGCGGAGGGCGGATTGCGGAATTAGTGCTGGAATTTGGGCTTTCGGGGGTGGGCCTACATCCCGAGCGTGTCGGCGCCGGGCGGATTCACGGGCGGCGTCAACGGGGACTCGCCAGCCTCGGCTTCCTTGTTGATGAGTTCTTTCAGTTCCTTGCCCGGCTTGAAATACGGCACCTTCTTCGGCGGCACATCGACTTTGTCGCCGGTCTTGGGATTGCGGCCTTTCCGAGGTTCCCGCTGGCGCAGCCGGAAACTGCCGAACCCGCGCAGTTCGATCTTCTCGCCGCGCTGAAGGGCCGTGATGATGCTCTTGAAGACGGTGTCGACGATTACTTCCGAGTGCTTCTTCGTGAGGTCGGAAACTCGCGAGACTTCTTCGACGAGCTCCGCTTTCGTCATCGTGCCGCCAGCCATCGGACCCCCGTCAGGCATTGCGGAATTCGGAATTCGGAATGCGGAGCGGATTGAGAGGGTGTGTGTCCACTCCGTAATCCGCGCTCCGCACTCCGAATTGGTGTTCTAGCCTCGGAACTTGATGTGCTCCCCGAGGGTCGCCTCACCCGTTCCGGCGTTCTCCTGGTACGACTCCCAATCCGCCCTGAACTCGTCGCTCTTCAGCGCGCGAATACTCAGGCCGATCTTCCGCTCGCCGGGACTGAGCTTGATGATCTTCATCGGATACGTCTCGCCCACCACCAGCTCGATCTTCTCGCCGCCGTGTGAGTGATCGTCGAACTCCGACACGTGGATCAGCCCTTCGATCCCTTCATCGAGCTCGACGAAGGCGCCGAAGTTCGTCATCCGCACGACCTTCCCCTCGATCGTGTCGCCGACGTGGCGCCGCGAGAAGAAGTCGTCCCAGATGTCGGTGGCCAGCTGCTTCAAGCCAAGCGACAGCCGCTGGTTCTCGGCGTCGATGTTGAGGACCATCGCCTCGACGACATCGCCCTTCTTCAACACCTCTGACGGGTGCTTGACGCGCTTGCTCCACGACATGTCCGAGATGTGAATCAGACCGTCGATGTCGTCTTCGACTTCGACGAAGGCGCCGAACTCCGTGAGATTCCGCACCCGGCCCTTGATGCGCGTACCGACCGGATACTTCTCGGCCAGATCGTGCCAGGGGTTCTGCTCCACCTGCTTCAGGCCGAGCGAGATGCGCCGGGCCGTCGGATCCACGCCGAGCACCATGGCTTCGACGCTGTCGCCAACGTTCAGGATCTTCGAGGGGTGCTTGACGCGCTTGCTCCACGACATTTCGCTGACGTGGATCAGGCCTTCGACACCGGCTTCGAGCTCGATGAACGCACCGTAGTCGGTCAGGCTGACGACCTTGCCGCTCACGCGTGCGCCGACCGGGTAGCGCTCGGAGACCGAGGCCCACGGATCCTGCACGAGCTGCTTGTGCCCGAGCGATACGCGCTCGGTCGCCGGGTCGTACTTGAGTACGACAACGTCGACTTCGTCGTTGACCTTGAAGATCTCGGACGGATGGCCCACGCGGCCCCACGACATGTCGGTAATGTGAAGCAGACCGTCGATGCCACCGAGATCGATGAACGCACCGTAGTCGGTGATGTTCTTCACTACGCCGCGGAGCACCTTACCCTCGGCGAGCGTCTCGAGCGTCGACTTCTTCTTCTCGGCGTTCTCTTCTTCGAGCAGCACCTTGCGCGAGAGCACGATGTTGCCGCGCTTCTTGTTCACCTTGATGACGCGCATGCGCAGTTCCTGCCCACGCAAGGCGTCGAGGTTGCGCACGGGCCGCACGTCAATCTGGCTGCCCGGCAGGAAGGCGCGCACGCCGATATCGACGGCCAGCCCACCCTTGATGCGTTCGATGACGCGGCCGATGACGACCTTGCGTTCCGCAAAGGCCTTCTCCACCTCGTCCCAAATCTTCATCTTCTCGGCTTTTTCGCGCGAGAGGACGACGTACCCTTCCCGATCTTCGGTCTTCTCGAGGAGCACGTCGACGACATCGCCCGGCTGGACGGTCACCTGACGGTTCTCATCGAGAAATTCGTCGATAGGAATGATGCCTTCCGACTTGAACCCGACGTCGACGATGACCTC
>JBKPMA010000344.1:0-4613 GCA_046731935.1 Acidobacteriota bacterium | reverse complement strand
GTGGTGCGGCTCGCCGACAAGATGATCGACAGTCTGCTCGGCAAGTAGCCGCGCGGGCTGCCGGCCGGCAGCTGCCACCACCGGAGCGATCGCATGACCGTGCCCGAACACGACGTGTGTGGACTCGTCCGAGAGCTGGTGGCCGCGCTCGATGGCCTTGGCGACGCGCTCGCCGCCAACGATCTGACAGGTCTCCTCGCCAGTGAACCTCGCCTTGCCCAGGCCGCCGCGGCCCTGGCGGCTGCGTCCGCGCGCGCGGGCGCCGATCCCGCCCTTCGGCGCGATCTCGACAAGGCTCGGCAGGCGCTGCGACGGTGCGCGCATCTCGGCGATGGATTGGCCAGCTTCGTCGAATGCTCGCTCTTCGCGCAGGGCCGCGCCATCGATTACGCGCGTCACGGACGTCCGGCGGCTGCCGCCGGCGTGCACGCGCTGACTGCGAGGGGCTAGTGTCGGGACTCTTTGGTTCGCTCGGAATCGCCGCTCGCGCCCTGGAAGCCCAGCGCACCGGTCTCGATGTCGTCGGCCAGAACATGGCCAACGTCAATACCGCCGGCTATTCGCGCCGCGAAGTGGACTTTGCCGAGGTGCCGCCGTACGAGCGGTTTGGCGCCGGCAATGGCGTCGAGGTCGAGGGCATCCGCGCCGTTCGCGACATGCTCCTCGAGCGCCGGTATCGCCAGGAGCTTCCGACCCAAAGCCGCGCGTCCGCCATCGCCGATCAGCTCGCTGTCGTCGAGACCGCGCTCGGCAAGCCCGGCGAATCCATCGACAAGAAACTGACGGCCTTCTTCGACTCGTTCTCGTCGCTGGCGCAGGATCCCACATCAGCGACCGCCCGGCAGCAGGTTGTCGTGCAGGCCCAGTCGCTGGCGACGGCGTTCCACGATATGTCGAGCCGTCTCGACAGCGCTCAGCGCAGCGCCGACGCGAGCATTGTCGGTGCCGTCGATCAGACCAACAGTCTGGTGACTGAGATTTCGCAGCTCAACGTCGCGATCGCCCAGGCGAACGGGGCCGGCGCGGACGCGCAGAGTCTGAAGGATCAGCAGAACGAAGCCGTCAACAAGCTCGCCAAACTGATTGATGTGTCGGTCATGCAGCGGCAGGACGGCGGCGTGGACGTGACCTTTGGCGCAGGCCATCCGCTGGTCATCGGGGAAGTCACGTATTCGCTCGTGTCGAACCCGGTCGGTCCGTTGGGGCTTTCGCAGCTGATGTCGAACGGGATCGACGTCACGAGCGAAATCAAGGGCGGATCCATCGGCGGATTGCTCCAGGTGCGCGACTCGATGGTTCCGCAATACCGGAACGATCTCGACCAGATCGCCTACACGGTCACCAACCAGGTGAATACGCTGCACGATGCCGGCTTCGACCTCAGCGGCAACGGCGCGGGCGTCTTCTTCACGGCGCTCGGCAGTGCCTCCGGCGCGGCGGCCGCGATCGCGGTCGATCCGGCGGTCGCTGCGGATCCGTCACTGGTCGCCGCAGCCTCGATCGCATCGCCAGGCGACAACCAGACCGCGCGGGCGATATCCGCGTTGCGCGACGCGCGCGTGATGTCCGGCAACACCGCCACGATGAACGATTCCTGGGGCCGCATCATCTACCGCGCGGGCACCGACAGCGCGACCGCCAAGAGCGACGTGGGCAGCCACAACGAGATCGTTAGGCAGATGGAGGGGCTGCGCGACGCCACCTCGGGCGTGTCTCTCGACGAAGAAGCAATGTCGATGTTGAAGTTCCAGCGGGCCTACGAGGCGAGCGCAAAGTTCTTCACGACCATCAACGGCGCGCTCGACACGCTCATGAACATGGTGTCCTGATATGCGAATCAGCTTCCAGACCGGCTACCGCAACACGCTGGCGGAGATCGAGCGCACGAACGCGGATCTCGCGAAGTACCAGCAGCAGATCTCGTCGGGCAAGCGGCTCGAGGTCCCGAGCGACGATCCGACGGCTGCCGTGGGCGCCGTGAAAGAGCACACCGAGATCGGCACGCTCGATCAGTTCACGCAGTCGGCGGATTCCGCCAACTCCAGGCTGACGGTCATCGACACCGTTCTGAGCGACGTCATCAACAAATTGACGCAGGCGCAGGCCACGACGGCGAGTGCCATGGGCAACACCGCGACGGCACAACAGCGCATCTCGGCCGCTGACGATCTGGCCGGCATCCGCGACTCGCTCTTCGCGAGCTTCAACACGATGTTCCGAGGCACGTATCTATTCGGCGGCACGGACACGACCACGTCGCCGTACGTGCAGAACCCGGACGGGTCGATTGGCGCCTACCTGGGAACGACCACAGCGCAGTCGGTGGACATCAATCGCCAGAAGGCGGTGCAGGTCACCTACAACGCCGACGGCATCACGCGCGGCGCTGACGCGACGGATGTCTTTGGCGTGCTGCAGAACCTGATTGCTGACGTGCAGTCCGGCAACCAGGCAAACATGCAGACCGGGATGGACGCGTTAAAGCGTGCCTTCGACCGTGCCGTCAGCACGCAATCCAAGGTCGGCACCGACGAAAATGCCGTAGCCGACGAGGAATCGCGCCTCGACGCCATGCGGCGCGCGGCCGCGGCCCGCCTCTCCTCCGAGGAAGACACCAACATGGCGGCGGCGATCACCGGCCTCTCCGCCGCTGACACCGCACACAAAGCGGCGCTGGGCGCCGCGGCGACGATCAACAAGCTCTCGCTGCTGGACTACCTGTGATGCCTCAGTCTGCTCACGCGACCAACGACGCGCCGCGCCGCCGCATCGAAACCAACGTCGGGACGTTCGACGTCGCGGCCGCCGATACCATTCACTTTCCCGACGGCCTGCCTGGATTCGAGCGCTGCCGCCGGTTCGTCGTGATTTCGTCCGACGACATTGCGCCACTGAGCTGCCTGCACGCCATCGAGGGTCCGTCCGCGTCGTTCCTCGCCGTGGATCCCCGTGTCGTCATGCCCGGGTATCGCTGCGTGCTGGGCGATTCGGATCGACTGAAGCTCGGTGCCACCGACGATGCCGCGCCGCTGCTCTGGCTGGCGCTGGTGACGGTGGACGCCGGTCAGGGGCCCAGCGTGAACCTCCGCGCGCCCGTCGTCATCAACCCCGCCCGGATGGTCGGTTGTCAGGTCATGCCGCACGACAGCCTCTATCCGTTGCGCCATCCGCTCGCGGCGGAGTAGACCCGTGCTGGTGTTCACGCGTAAGCGCCAGGAAGCGATAGTCATCGGCGACGGCATCGAAATCCGGGTGCTGCGAATCGGCCGCGAGGGTGTGCGGATCGGCGTCTCCGCACCGCCAAGCGTCTCGGTGCACCGCCGCGAGATCTACGATCAGATCCGTGCAGAGAACGAGCAGGCCGCGGCACTTCCTGTGGCGCCTGGCGATATCGCCGATCAGGTGCGCCGCATCGTGCGGCGTGCGCCCGACACGCATCCGGACCCCCGATGATCTGCCACGACTGGCGGGATGAAGCGCCCGAGGTGCTCGTGCCGCTCTATGCGGCCGAACGCCGGCGCTGGTCGCAGCAGCTCGGATGGGATCTTGGTCCGTCGCTGCGGCTGGTGGAACAGGCCCGCGTCGCCGGAGATGTGCCCGGTCTCGTGCTCCGTGACAGCCGCGGTCTGCCTGCCGGCTGGACGTACTACATCCTGAGCCAGGGGAGCGTGCAGATCGGTGCCCTGAATGCGGCGACGGCAGGCGGCCTCCGCCTGCTGCTCGACCGGATCTTCAGGTCGCCGGAAGCGCACGTGGCGCAAGAGCTCTCCTGCTTCCTATATCCCGTCTCGTCGTCGGTCGTCTCGGCGCTGAATCGCCAGCGATTCGTGCTCGAACATCCCGAATACCTGTCCGTCGCGCTGCAGCCATCAGGGCCTGCGCTGGGCGGTCAGGCTGCGGCGACAGACGCCAGCATCCGATCGTGGGTCGAAGGCGACACGGCGGCTGCGGTGCGGCTCATCGCACGCACGTACGCGGGAGATGCGTCAGCGCGGTGTTTTGCGCCGCACGGCCATCTCAGTGAGTGGGCGCACTACGTCGGCCAGCTGCTGCACGGTCCGGGCTGCGGAGCGTTCCTGCCCGAGGCAAGTCTCGTGGCCGTATCGGATGCGACCCCGTCAGGACTCGGAGCGGCGATCGTCATGACGACCATTGCCCCGGGTACGGCACATGTCGCGCAGCTCGTCGTGGACCCGTTGCTGCGCCGCCGTGGCCTTGCGAAGCAGTTGATCGTCGCCGCCGCTGAGCGCGCGCGCGCCGCGGGCGCCCGCCGCCTGACACTTATCGTGTCGCCGGGGAACACGCCGGCCCGGGCACTCTACGCCAGGCTCGGCTTCGCGACCATCGGCACGCTCCTCTACGGCCATCGGGGAGCCGCACCACGCCGGTTCGCGGCCGATCCAGATGTGGCGCAGACGCCCGTTGGCGCTGGCCCTTCGCCTTTGGCCCCTGGCCTTCAGCCCTAAAACTTGTAACCAAGCGACAGAAGGACGGCGACGTCGTTTTTCTGGATCGTGGCGTCGGGCGGCTTCGACTTGTACGTATCCAGCACCCCGAACTTCATCGTCGTACGCGTGGTCAGAGTGGCAGACAGAGCCGCGCCGATCGTGTAC
>JBKPMA010000343.1:0-8915 GCA_046731935.1 Acidobacteriota bacterium | reverse complement strand
ATAAGGGGAAGTACCCCACCGACCTCGAGGAGCTCGCGTCCTCGAACTACATCCGGCGCGTGCCGGTCGACCCGATGACGAACTCGTCGTCGACGTGGGTCACCGAGCAGGCCGAGCCCGATCCCAACAATCCCACCGCGCAGATCGGGATTTCCAACGTCAAGAGCGGCGCCGAAGGCACAGGAATCGACGGATCGAACTACAGCGACTGGTAAGGAACTGACGCTGTCGGATTCGTATTGGGGTTCGTGTTCGTTCGTATTCGTGTGCGTCTCGGCCCGGGGGCGGGCACCTGCGCGATCCGACCGGCAGTCACTCACTCGCGCGAGTCGCTGCTAGCGATTCCGAATACGAATCCGACGTGCGATTCTTACTCGATCTTGACGACCGTCTGACCGACCCCGTCCGAGCCGTCGGTCGCTGAGACACTGACGAGAACGGTGTAGGTAGCCACGCGGTTGTAGGCGTGCGATGCGCTCGGCCCGGTCGTGGTGGCCGTCTGCCCATCGCCGAAGTCCCACTTGTATTCCTCGATCGACGCGCCCGATCCTGCAGTCGCAACCGCGGTGAACGTGATGATGTCGTGGATTGCGCCTGTCGCGGGGCTCGCTGTCACGGTCACAGGAATGGACGGAGCGTCGCCAACCACGATCACGAGCACCTGCGACGTGGTCTGATTCGCGCTGTCCGTCACGGTGGTCGTCACGTTGAACGTGCCCGAACTGGTGTAGACGTGCGATGCGGACGTATTCCCCGAACCAAGGTTTCTGCTGGAGCCGTCACCGTAGTCGATGGTGACCGACTTGATCGGCAAGCCATCCGTCGCCGGTGTGACCGTGACCGAAAACGTGACGGGCTGGCCGGTCGTCGGCGACTCGGGCGACGCAGTGACGGCGATCGTGGGCGCCGCGGTGACATTGATCGTCAGGCTCTCTGATGCCTCGCCAACGGTTGCGGTCACTTGCGCGGTCTGCGCCGTGCTGAGCGTGGTGGAGGCTTCGCCGTTGCCGTTGGTCAGGACGCTCGACGCGCTGAATTGTCCAGCGTCGGTCGTGAATGTGACAGGTACACCCGAGACAACGTTGCTGCTCGCGTCGCGCACTGTCGCCGTGACTTGCGTCGTGCCGCCCCCGGCGCCCAAAGAGCTTGGTTCGGCGCGAAGCGTCAGCTTGGTAGCCGCGGCGGCCCCCATCGGGACGTCGAGTCCTTCGCTTGCCGCTGAACCTGAAAAAGCCTTGACCGTGGCGGTGCCCGACTTGCCGTCGCTCACGAGCTTCACGGTCACCTTGCCCGCGTTAGTCCGGGCCTCCGCCGGCTCCACATGCCCGAGCGTCGTCGTAAAGGTGACGACCGTTCCGTTCTGAACGGGAGTGCCGGCAGATTCGATGACGCTCGCAACGATATCGATGCTGCCGTTGAGAGGTACCGACGTTCCGGTGTTGAAGAGCGTGATGGTCGTGTCAGTCGGTGCCGTGAGCGGCACCTTGTCACACGCCGTCGCAAGCAGGGCAGTGGCGAGCAAAGCCGCAACCGGGAGGACGCCCCGGGCGGCAGAGAATCGCTGCAAACGGCGTGATATCATCGCTTTACTAAGAATAATCGGTCCCATGCGCAACACGCAACAGATCAGCAACGACGCCGGTTACGCCATGGCGGCCCTGCTCGTCGCCATGGCTCTCATGGCCCTCTTCATGACCATCGCGATGCCGGTCTGGAAGCAGGCCTCGCAACGCGAGAAAGAAGAGGAGCTGGTCTGGCGCGGGCAGCAGTACGACCGGGCCATTCAACTCTTCCGCCGGAAGACGTCGGCTCCCGGCGCCCCCAATCTCAACATGCTGGTCGAGCAGCGGTTTCTCCGCCGCCAGTACAAAGATCCGATCACCGGCAAGGATTTCGCGCTCAAGCCCGTTGCCCTCGGAGGCGTCAACATGCCGCCTGGCGTGCCGCAGCCGCCGGGTATGGCGCCGCAGCAGCAGCCCGGAATGTCGCAATCACCCGGCGGGCTGCAGTCGCCTGGCTCGCAGCAGGTGCCCGGCGCCAATGGACAGCTGATCGGCGGTGTGCGCAGCACCAGCAAAGCCAAATCGATTCGCGTGCTGAACGGGCGCGACCACTACGATCAGTGGGAGTTCGTCTACACCCCATACGGCACGAAGTCGACGGCCGCAGGACCCGCCGCGCAGCCCGGCATGATGCCAGGACAGAATCCGGGCGGCTCGCCAACGGGTTCCGGCAGCAGTTCACGCCCCGGCACGACACCGTCGCCGTCCCCGACACCCGCGCCATCGCAACCGCCGCCGCCCGCTCCGGAGCCCATGCCCGAGCCGCCCCCTCCAGACTCTCAGTAGCTCCCGTTAGGACTGCCATCGCCCGTGGAAAGTCGGTTGCACGGGCATCGATTCAGCCGACGGCCTCCATGGCCGCATCGTGCACGGCGGGACGGGTCGCAGCGAAGCCTTCCCGGTCGCGAGACGGATGCACACGATTGGTCAGGAAGACCACGTAGATGCCAGGCTCGGGATCGATCCAGAGCGACGTGCCCGTAAAGCCAGTGTGGCCGAACGCGCGTCGTGACATGCGGCTCCCGCACGACGATGTCGGCAGCATCGTGTCCCAGCCAAGTGCGCGCGAACTGCGGGGCACGGTCGAACGTGTGACGAAGCGCGCGAGCGTTTCGCGGCGAGCCAGCGTCGTGTCGCGCTGCAGCGTTCGCAGGACGAGTCGTGCAAACGCGCCGAGCGCTGGTGCCGTACCGAACAGCCCGGCGTGACCTGCCACCCCGCCAAGGGCCCAGGCATTCTCGTCGTGGACTTCACCGACGAGCAGCCGGCCGCGGAAGGCGTCCATTTCGGTGGGTGCAATGCGCGGTCGCCAGTCTGCAGGCGGATTGAAACAGAGCTCCGATTCCTGCAGCACGGGCACGATCTGTTCGTCGAGCGGTGCATCACCGGCGCTCTCGAGCGCGAACGCAAGCAGCATGAAGCCCAGATCCGAGTAGATCGACTGCGTCCAGGGCGCATACTCGAGGGGCGCGCGGGCGATGGCCGGCTCGAATTCCGCTCGCAGGTGCGCTTCGCGGTAGATCGGCAGCCACGCAGAGAGTCCGGCCGCGTGCTCGAGCAGATCGCGAAGCGTCACGAGCGATCGATCGCGTCCCGTCCAATGCGGCAGCCAGCGAGTGACACGATCCGACAGGCGCAGGCGCCCCGCGTCTTCGAGGCGCATCGCGACCGATGCCGTGACCACTGGTTTGGTCAGTGACGCCAGATCGAACACGGTCTGCTCAGTGACCGGCGCCGCACTCTCATCGTAGGTCAGGCGCCCGGTCGAGGAACGCCACAGCACATCGTCTGACGTGCCCACCTCGATCACCGCGGCGGGGAACAGCTGGCGCTCGTGCGCTTCCTGGATGATCGCCGCCACTCGATCGAAGCGGCGCTCGAGACTCATCGCGGATCCACGGCCTCGGTCTCGCGGAGTACTCGTCCCGCGACTGCGCCGACGGCGAATGTCGCGACCGATCCGATGAGCACGTACCACTGCCACGAGACGGCCGTCCCCAGCTTGACGGCCAGCATCACGGCCGCGCCGGTCAGGGCACCGGCGAACGCGGCGCGCTGTCCGACGCGCGTCAATGTGCCGAGGAGGAAGATGCCGAGGATCACGCCATTGGTGAACGACGCGATACCGAGCACTTCGTCCACGACACGTTTGGAGAACGAGATCGCCACGAGGGCCACCACGATCTGCACGACACCCCAGACGGCGGTGAGCGTTCGTGACACTGCCAGGTCCGACGTCCCGCCGGTCCCGCCTCGCAAGGGCAGATAGAAATCCCCATAGGCCGCGGCTGCCGATGAATTGAGGGACGACGACAACGTCGACATGGCCGCCGCGAAGATCGCGGCGACAACCAATCCCGAGAGACCTGGAGGCAGGTGCGACACGATGAACAACGGAAACACGCGATCAGTCTGCACGCGCCCCGCGACGGTGATCGACGACAGTTCGCCTGGGGCGTGCAGATAGAAAACGTAGAGCATCGTGCCGATCGTCAGGAACAGTACGAACTGCACGAAAACCACCACGCCGCTTGTCAGCAGACTCACGCGAGCTTCGTTCGCCGACCGGCTGCACAGATAGCGCTGCACCATCAGCTGGTCGGTGCCATGCGTCGCCGTCGTGAGAAATGCACCTCCAATGATGCCGGCCCAGAACGTGTAACCCTTCGTCAGGCTCCACGTCCAATCAAGCACGCGGAACTTGCCGGCGGCGCTCGCGGTTGCAACCACTTCAGACCATCCTCCCGGGATGGCATGGACGAGCACGATGGCTGCTGCGACGGCTCCGACCAGATAGATGACGAGCTGCACCACATCGGTCCAGATCACGGCGGTCATTCCGCCGAGATAGGTATAAGCGATGGTTGCCACTCCCATCACGAGCACCGACACGATCAGCACGGACTGCGACGGCACGCCGCTGATGAGGGCCGCGAGCACCAGTCCAGTCGCGAAGAGTCGGAATCCATCCGAAAGCGATCGCGTCACGAGGAACAACGCGGATGCGAACCGTTTCATCCTGCCGCCAAACCGCGAGCCGAGCAGCTGGTACACCGTCAGCAGCTCACCTTGGAAATAGGCTGGAATGAAGAGGACGCTGATGACGATGCGGCCGATCAGATAGCCGGCCGCAAGCTGGAGGAACGTGAAGTCGCCGCCGAACGCATAGCCGGGCACGCTGATGAACGTGACGGTGCTCGTCTCGGTCGCCACGATCGATCCCGTGACGGCCCACCACGGCACAGTCCGGCCGCTCACGAAATACTCGCGGACGTCAGTCTGATTGCGTGAAATCCAGGCGCCGAACGCGACGGTGCCGACCATGTAGGCGGCGATGACGAGCCAATCGAGGAAGGGCATGGGCGAATCGCCCGGGGCCGCTCAGCGGGCCGAGGTGAAGGCCGCGCGGCCGACCGACGACAGATAGTCTGTTCCGTACGGCGCGCGCGTGATGCTGTCGTAGGAAAAGAGCACGATCCCGTCGGCGCCAAGACGACGGGCCGTTTCGATGTTTTCGATCGTCTGAGTCGAGGACAGGCGGTACGCGCCAATCCCGGCCCACACCGGGAGTCCGATCGCCAATTGCCGCACCGACGCAATCTGACTGGCGAATACGGTCGCGTCCGGCGTATAGGCCATCGGACAGACTACGTCGATCAACTGGTGGTCGAGCCACATGCGCCAGTCCTGCAACCGTCCCGTCACCGCTTCGGAGGGATCCGGATACACCGCTGCGCTGAGCGTGAGGCCGGGCCGTCGTGTTTTTGCCAGCGTGCGAAGCCGCATGACCAGCGTATTCAGACGCGACCGCCGGAACTCGGCCCACCGCTGCGGGAACACATCCGTGAGTCCGACCAGTTCGGTGGCATCACGATATCCAAACCGTGTCCGCTCGGCGGGCGTCATGTCCGGATCGAGCGCCTGTCTGAACGCGACCAGCGAGCCGCGGCTGTAATCGAAGTCCGCTGACGGATACCGCACGTAGTCCAGGTGAATGCCATCAAGCGCGTACCGAGACACGAGATCGTCGACGACCGCGATCAGATGATCGACGGCGGCCGGATGGATGGGCGATGCGTAGACGCCTTCGATCTGATCGGACATCGAGCGCGTCCAGCGCGCGAGACGGCCGAGGTATTCGGGACTCTTTGGATCGATCCGCGCCAGCTCGAACGCCAGGCTCCGGGGAACCATCAGCCAGTCCGGATGCGTGTAGACGATGTGATCGCGCGACGTGGGCAGCTCGGTCGCGCTCGACACGAGATCCACGTTCACCCACGCGTGCACCCGGAGTCCGGCTTCGTGCGCCGCCGCGATGGTCGTCGACAGCGGATCGAAGGACTGCGGTTGGCTGACCAGCGCCTCCGCTCTGGGCTCGACGCGGCTCGCGTAATAGGCATCGCCACGGCCCCGGACCTGAACGAGCAGCGTGTTGAAGCCGCTTGCTGAGGCGGACTGCACCATCCCCGCAATCTGTACCGGAGACGTGAGGCTCGAGCGAGTCACCCACAGAGCCCGAACCTCCGCCTGAGGCGCAGCGGCCGGACGCATGGCCGCACCCAGGGCGAAAGTGACGATCGCAAGGGTGGTCAGGGAAAGCGACGCGCCCACGACGGACCGGGGGCGCATGAAGCGGGGAGAGCGCCGGTACATTGATCACGGCAATGTACCCGCCGCGCGATCGTGTGTCAACGCGCAGTACACCTCTGGAACGCTGGAACCTTCGATCCCAACGTGAGTTGACAGACCCGATGTCGGTCCCTATGCTGCGAGCTTCGGTCGTCTCGCGCGCATGCCCGACGTCCCCCGTCCAGTTCGACGAGAACCCCTTCACGTCCTGGGCATTGACGCCGGCGGGACCAAGACTGTCTGCCTGCTGGCGGATGGAACGGGTACCGTGCTGGCCACCGCGCGCGGACCGGGCGCCAACCTTCAAGCGCAAGGCGAGCTCGAAGTCGAGAAGGTGCTCCACGAGGTGATGGAGCAGGCGCTGTCAGAGCACGCCGTCACGCCAGCAGTCATCTGTCTCGGGATTGCCGGTGTGGATCGGCGCGATGACTCGGCGATCGTGCGCAGCATCATGCGCCGGATCGGCCACAAGGCCCGGACGCTCATCGTCAACGATGCGCTCGTCGCACTCACGGCGGGTGCAGACGAGAGCTCGGGCATCGTGGTCATCTGCGGGACCGGGTCGATCTGCTACGGGCGGACCGCGGACTATCGCGCCGCGCGCAGTGGCGGTTGGGGGCACATCCTGGGCGACGAAGGCAGTGGATACTGGATCGGACGGTCCGTCCTGGCGGCCGTGATGCGCTCGGCCGACGGGCGCGGGCCGGCCACGCTGCTGACGCCGCGCGTCCTGGCGCATTTCGGCGTCGCCGACGTGCCGGACCTCGTGCAGGAAGTGCACCTCCGCGATCCGCGGCGGCAACGGGTTGCGTCACTGGGCGAGGCTGTGCAGGCGTCCGTGGACGCCGGCGATGCCGTCGCGCGCGAGATCGTGGATGCGGCGGCCCGCGAGCTGGTGCGCGCCGCGGCCTCGGTGGCCGAACGCCTGGAGTTGCGTGGGGCGATCTTTCCGTTCGTGCTGGCAGGGGGGATGTTCCGCGTCGTGCCATCGCTGCGGGACATGGTGTTGAAGGCCGTGGCCGAAGTCGCGCCCCGCTGCGAGCCCGTGTTGCTCACAGCCGAGCCCGCGATTGGCGCCGTGCGGCTCGCGTTGGCGGAAGCGCGCGGCGGCGCCCGACTGCCCGAGTACATCTGACGTGCGGATCAGTATCTTTCCTGACGAATGCGCGCTCTCGCGCGACCTGGCGAACCTCGTCGCTCGCAGCCTCACCGACGATCCGACGCTGGTTCTCGGGCTGCCGACGGGCCGAACGCCCGTCCTCCTCTACCGCGAGCTCACGCAACTGGCGGCAGCCGGACGAGCCGATTTCGGCCGTGCGACCACGTTCAACCTGGATGAGTTCCTCGGACAGGATCCCTCGAAGCCCGGCACGTATCGCGAATTCATGGAACAGCACCTGTTCCGCCACGTGAACCTCGATCCTCGGCGGATCCACTTTCTCAATGGCGCGGCGGCTGATATCGAGGCCGAGTGCGCCCGGTACGAGGCAGCCATCCGCGCCGCAGGCGGTATCGGGCTCCAGATCCTCGGCATCGGATCGAACGGCCATGTGGGCTTCAACGAGCCCGGCCCCGCGCTCGAAGCGCACACCCATCGCGTCGTGCTGCGACCAGAGACGATCCGGGCCAATGCGAGTCTGTTCGATGGAGACGCCGACCGAGTACCGGCCGAAGCGTTGTCGATGGGGATGGCGACCATCCTCCAGGCGCGGCGGATCGTGCTCGTCGCGACGGGTCGGGGGAAAGCGGACTGCGTCCGGCAGATGATCGAGGGTCCGCTCACCACGACCCTGCCGGCATCGTTCCTTCAAGTCCACCGCGACGTGCTCGTCATGCTCGACGAAGCGGCGGCGTCTGAACTACGCAGCGTGCGGTTGCGAGCGGAAGGGTAGGGAAGTCAGGCGAGCTGCTGGTGATCGATCAGGTCGCGCAGTCGCGGCTCGATATCTTCCCCGAGCGCGTCGCGCAGGTGCCCGCCGGCTTTGCGCAGCGTCGTCAACGCCCTCGGATAGGTCTGTCCCGTCTTCTGCATCACGATCGCCGCTTTCACATTCCAGCGCGAGCGCCGCAGCAGCTTGTCGGCTTCGTCGTAATCGAGGCCGGTGACGATGTTGACGATACGACGAGCCCGATCCTTCAGCTTCTCGGATCCTGTGCGCACGTCTACCATCAGGTTTCCGTACGTCTTGCCGATGCGGATCATGGCGGTCGTCGTCAACATGTTGAGGACCATTTTGGTCGCCGTGCCCGCCTTCAGCCGCGTGGAGCCCGCGATCACCTCCGGTCCGACCGACAATGCGATCGTCAAATCGACAAACGTCTGGAGCTCGGTGCGGGGATCACACGTGACGAACAGAATCTTCGCGCCAGCCTTGCGCGCGCGCGTGAGCGCGCCACGAACAAACGGCGTCATGCCGCTCGCGGAGACGCCCACTACCACGTCGCGCTTGCCGAACTGCTGACGCGTGACCGACCTGGCACCTTCTTCGTAGTTGTCCTCAATCCCTTCCTTGGCCTTGAATGTGGCGCCTCGTCCGCCAGCCATGACGGCCTGGACGAGCGTCTGATCCGTGCCGAAGGTGGGTGGCATCTCGGCCGACTCGAGCACACCCAGCCGGCCGCTGGTGCCCGCACCGACGAAGACGACGCGCCCTCCCCGATTGAGGGCCTCCGCAATGATCTCCGCGCCCAGTGCAATGCGTTCCTTCTCACGCTGAACGGCAG
>JBKPMA010000342.1:0-3800 GCA_046731935.1 Acidobacteriota bacterium | reverse complement strand
GCTCCGGTGAGCCAGAACATTGCACTCCTTCCAGCTCTCGCGAAGGTGCTGGATAAACCGGCGCTCATCAGCGACACCGGAAGCACGAAACGCGCGACGGTGGCCGCCGCAGCACACCTGCCGGATCATCTGACGTTCGTTGGCGGACATCCGCTCGCCGGCGCAGCCCGCGGGGGATTGTCGCTGGCCCGCGGCGATCTGTTTGCCGGACGCCCCTGGCTCATCACACCTGCGCCTGCGACTCGTTCGCCGGACGATGTGCGGCGGCTCGAGAGCTTTGTGAGCGGTCTCGGCGGTGAGCCCCGGATCATGGACGCGGCCGACCACGATCGCCTCTTCGCGTTCCTCAGTCATCTGCCGCAGCTCGCTGCCAGCGCCTTGATGCATACGGTCGGGGACGCGGTCGGCGGTCGCATCGAGCTCGCCGGTCCGGGACTGATCGACACGACCCGCCTGGCGACGAGTCCCGCCGACATCTGGCAGGACATCTGCGCCACGAATGCAGACGCAATTGGCCCCGCACTCGACGCCCTCATCGGCGCCCTGACCGATCTCCGCGGCGGTCTCGATCGCGGAGACGCCGTGCCACGCGTGTTCGCCAGTGCCGCGCGCTGGCGCGACGCCATCGGAGCTGCGACGCCGAAAGAGTAAGATCGGGCGATGGACAAGGTCGTCCCAGGCGCGGACGAGGTCGTCGCGCCCATTCCCGACGGCGCCACGCTGATGGTTGGTGGCTTCGGGCTGTGCGGTGTTCCCGAGGATCTCATCCAGGCGCTGCACCGCCGCGGCACACGCAACCTGACAGTCATCAGCAACAACGCGGGCGTCGATCAGTTCGGCCTCGGCATCCTGCTGCACTCGCGTCAAATCAAGAAAATGATCTCGAGCTACGTGGGCGAGAACCGCGAGTTCGAACGCCAGTTCCTCGCCGGCGAGCTCGAGCTCGAGCTCGTTCCGCAGGGAACTTTCTCGGAACGGATCCGGGCAGGCGGCGCAGGTATCGGCGGCTTCTACACGCCGACCGGCGTTGGCACGGTCGTCGCCGAAGGAAAGGAAACGCGAGAGATCAATGGCCGGCAGTACGTCCTGGAGATGCCGCTGATTGCCGACTTCGCGTTCGTCAAGGCTCACAAAGGCGATCGCGCGGGAAACCTGGTGTACCGGCGCACCGCCAGAAACTTCAACCCGATGATGGCCACCGCCGCCCGCGTGACGATTGCCGAAGTCGAACATCTGGTGGAGCCTGGTCAGATTCCGCCCGACAGCGTCGTGACGCCGGGGATCTTCGTGCGTCACCTGTTCCAGTCGTCCGGCTATGAGAAGCGCATCGAAAAGCGCACGGTGCTGAAATCCGATGGACAAGCGTGAACGCATCGTACGGCGCGTGGCGAAGGAGCTGCGCGACGGAGACTACATCAACCTCGGCATCGGGATGCCGACGCTGGTGGCCAATCACGTACCGCCTGGCATCGACATCACGCTGCACTCCGAGAACGGCATGCTCGGCGTCGGACCGTATCCGCGACCGGGTGAGGAAGATCCCGATCTGATCAACGCCGGCAAAGAGACTGTCACGGAGTTGCCCGGCTGCGCCTACTTCAGCAGCGCGGATTCCTTTGCCATGGTGCGCGGGGGACACATCGATGTCACCGTGCTCGGCGCGCTGCAGGTCGATCGCGATGGAAATCTCGCGAACTGGATGATCCCCGGAAAAATGGTCAAGGGCATGGGTGGCGCGATGGATCTGGTCGCCGGCGCGAAGCGGGTCATCGTCGCCATGGAGCACACGACCAAGGAGGGCGGCCACAAGATCCTCGAGCGCTGCACGCTGCCGCTGACGGGTGCGCATGTCGTGAATCTCATCGTGACCGATCTCGCGGTGATCGACGTGACACCTGATGGTTTGAAACTATTGGAAATCGCATCGGACACGACGGTTGACGCCGTTGTCGCGGCGACGGGCACACGACTCGTCGTGGATCGCCCGGGGACATTCTGATGGCTGCAGTGCTTCTCTCCGCGTGTCGAACGCCCATTGGCTCCTTCGGGGGCGTGTTCAAGGATCTGACCGCGCCCCAGCTCGGCGGCATCGTGATCAAAGAAGCGATGACCCGCGCGGGCGTCAAGCCAGACCAGGTCCAGGAAGTGATTCTGGGCTGCGTGTTGCAGGCAGGCGCCGGGATGAACGTCGGCCGTCAGGCCGCGCTCGCCGCAGGCCTTCCAGTCTCCGTGCCTGCCGAGACCGTGAACCGCGTTTGTGGCTCGGGGCTCACGGCCGTCGTGCATGCCGTGGAAGCGATCGGCGCCGGATTCGTCGACGTGCTCGTCGCCGGCGGCACCGAATCCATGTCGAATGCACCATACCTGCTGAACGGCGCGCGTTGGGGCTACCGCATGGGTCACGCGGAAGCCCTGGACTCCATGCTGTCTGAAGGCCTGACGTGCGCGATGGAACACTGTCACATGGGTGATACCGCCGAAGCCATCGCCAGGAAGTATGGCGTGTCGCGTTCCGACCAGGACGCGTTTGCCGCTGAGAGCCAGCAGCGAGCCGAGGCCGCGATCGCGAGCGGTGCGTTCGACGATGAGATTGTGGCGGTCGATGTGCCGCAGAAGAAGGGACCCGCGCAGCGCGTGCTGCGTGACGAGTATCCGCGCGCTGGTACCACCGCCGAGAAGCTCGCCGCCCTCAAGCCGGCGTTCGCGAAGGATGGTACGGTCACAGCTGGCAACGCCTCGGGCATCAACGACGGCGCGTCGGCGCTCGTGGTGGCGTCCGATTCGATGGCGGCCCAGCTCAAACGCACACCGCTCGGTCGCGTGATTGCGTATGCCACTGTCGGTGTCGAGCCGCGCTACATGGGCATGGGGCCGGTGCCGGCCATCCGCCGCGCGCTGGAACGGGCGGAACTCGATGTGCGCGATATCGACCTCTTCGAATTGAACGAGGCGTTCGCCTCGCAGTCACTCGCCGTCGTGCGCGAGCTCGGGCTCGATCCGCATCGTGTGAACGTGCACGGCGGAGCGATCGCCCTGGGCCATCCGATTGGCGCCAGCGGCGCACGCGTGCTCACAACGCTGCTCTATGCGCTTCGCCGCCATGGCGGCCGGTACGGCATCGCGTCGCTCTGCATCGGCGGCGGTATGGGAACCGCGATGGTGGTCGAGCGGATCGCGTGAACGTCGTCGATCCTGTCCGGGTGCCGCACGCGATCCTCGAATCACTGCGGGCGCATCGGGACAGGGAGCGGCCGCTCGAGTGCTGTGGTCTGCTGCTCGGCCGCGACGCCGAGATTGTTTCAGCCATTGCGGCGGCGAACGAGCTCGCAAGTCCCACCCGCTATCGCATCGCGCCAGCCGACCATTTCGCCGCGATCCGGACGGCACGTGCGCGAGGCCTCGATGTGGTGGGCGCGTACCATTCACACCCAGGGTCCCCGGCCGTGCCAAGCGCGACAGACCTCGCCGATGCACAGCCCGACCTGCTCTATGTCATCATCGGCGCCGATGCGACTGCCGGCCTCGACCTGAGAGGCTGGCGGCTCGTCGACGGGAACTTCCGGGAGATCACACTCGTTCCTGTCCCATGAGCGGCCACCGCCGGCATCAGACGCCGGAGGCCACGCGAGACCGATGAAACCGCCACAGCATCTGCTGGACGATCGCGCGTTCGCGACCGCGGACGATCAGGCTGTTGTCGCCGCGGCGGTCACCGGCAGTCAGCCGGCGGCGCGTGAACTGGTCAGGCGCTTCGAGCGCCCCGTGTACAACCTGCTCGTGCGCCTCGTGCGCGACCGATC
>JBKPMA010000341.1:0-9565 GCA_046731935.1 Acidobacteriota bacterium | reverse complement strand
CCACTGCACCGAGTGGCCGAACAGGTGCAGCAGCAGAAAACACCGCATCTCGAGCGAAACCCTCGGGTCGATGACGATGCGAAGGCCGTCAAAGATGCCGGTCCGCGGCGCTTCCAGCTCCTCGAACGCGAGTGCGAAGCCGTAGCGAACGACCGCGCGACGGACCGCGGTCCACAGGTGTGCCGCTTCTGTGTCTGAGAGCCGTGCACCGCACGGCGACGGCGCGAGACGATCGGAGAGGCCGTTCTGCGAATCCAACTCGGTTGGCCGCCATTGTACCAATGACCTGAGGCGCCTGGCCATTCGTGGCTCTCCGATGTGCCCGTGTGGTGCCGGAGTCATTCGTGATTCTCCGATGCGCCCCGGCGCAATTGTTGATTCGTCAATCGTCAATCCGCATTCTTCATTGCACGTGCACTTGACTTCATGGTGTGGTTCCGGTTCCACTGAGCCCGCC
Source organism: Acidobacteriota bacterium (assembly GCA_046731935.1). Classification (GTDB taxonomy): domain Bacteria; phylum Acidobacteriota; class Vicinamibacteria; order Vicinamibacterales; family JAENWD01; genus CAVUPP01. The sequence continues at coordinate 9,108 of JBKPMA010000341.1, read as the reverse complement.
CTGGCGGGCCTCCGGAGACAACGTGCAGCCATCCCATCGTCAATTGCTCGACTCACCCGATTTTCACCGGCTGGTGAGCCGCCGGCTGCGCGTGTCGCTCGTGCTGACGGCGCTGCTCTTTCTGATGTACTACGGCTTCATCCTGCTCATCGCGACCGATAAGGCGCTGCTCTCACGCCGCATTGGCGACGTGACGACGCTCGGGATCCCGCTCGCCGCGGCGGTGATTCTCGGCGCATGGGTGCTGACGGCCGTCTACGTGATTTGGGCGAATCGGTCGCACGACGCGGACGTGCTCCGGCTTCGGCAGCGACTGGACAGCTAGCCATGGCGCCGGCACCAGTCGAGACCACGCTCGGAACGCCGACCGCATCGGCGGTCATCTTCTTCCTGGCCATCGTTGCCCTGACGCTTGCTGTCACGTGGTGGGCGGCTCGCCGCACGAGGTCCGCGCGCGAGTTCTACGCGGCAGGCCGATCGATCAGTCCGCTCCAGAACGGTATGGCGCTGGCGGGAGACTACATGAGCGCCGCGTCGTTTCTGGGCATCGCCGGATTGGTGGCGATGCGAGGCTACGACGGAATGATCTACGCGACCGGGTGGCTGGTGGGGTGGCCGGCGCTGATGTTCCTGATTGCCGAGCCCCTTCGCAATCTCGGCAAGTTCACGTTCGCGGATGTCGTGGCGTTTCGTCTGCGGCAGGTGCCGGTTCGTATCGCCGCCGCGTGCGGCGGCATTCTCACCGTGCTCGTCTACACGATCGCCCAGATGGTCGGCGCCGGAAATCTCATCCGGCTGCTCTTCGGCATTCCGTACGAGTGGGCCGTCATCGTCGTGGGCGTCGTCATGCTGGCGTACGTGCTGTTTGGCGGCATGATCGCGACGACGTGGGTGCAGATCATCAAGGCGGCGCTGCTGCTGTTCGGTGTGACCCTGCTCGCGGTATTGGTCCTCTCGCGATTCTCATTCTCACCGGGTGCGCTCTTCGCCGCGGTTGTCGGCCGGTATGGTCAGGCTGCGCTCGAGCCAGGAGGACTCGTCACCGATCCCGTCGAGGCCGTCTCGCTCGGATTGGCGTTGATGCTCGGCCTGCTCGGATTGCCGCACATTCTCATGCGGTTCTACACAGTGCCCGATGCGCGTGCTGCGCGGACGTCGGTCCTGTATGCGACCGGTCTGATTGGCTACTTCTATCTCATCATCCCGATTGTGGGTTTCGGGGCGGCGGCGCTGGTCGGACGCGAGACGATCAAGCAGGTAGACGCCGGCGGCAACATGGCGGCGCCGCTCGTCGCCGAGCTGCTGGGCGGCACGCCGTTTCTCGGTTTCATCGCGGCCGTGGCGTTCGCGACCATCCTCGCTGTCGTCGCTGGACTCACGCTGGCAGGCGCGAGCGCGCTCTCCCACGATATTTTCGTGCACGTGATGCGCGGTGGCGACGCCACGGAGCACGAGCAGATGCGCATCGCACGCATCGCGACGGTGATCTTTGGCGCAGTCGCCGTAGTCCTCGGTATCGCGTTCAAGGGACAGAACGTCGCATTCATGGTCGGCCTCGCGTTCGCGATTGCGGCCAGCGCGAACTTTCCGCCGCTGCTGCTGTCGATTGTCTGGAAGCGTTTCACGACGGCCGGAGCCGTCGCCGCGATGGCGACAGGCGCCACCCTCGCGCTCGCGCTGATCACAGGAAGCCCCACAGTCTGGGTCGACCTGCTCGGACACGCCACACCGCTCGTTCCACTGAAGAACCCAGCGATTGTTTCGATGCCCGCGGCGTTCCTCGCCGGTATTGTCGTCTCGCTGATGACTCCGGAGCCGCGAGCCCAGGCCCTTTTCGAAGACGAGAAGCTCCGGACGTATCTCGGCGTTGGCGCGGAATGACCGAAGACCGAACATCAGTCTCGTCGCGAAGCGTCCACGCGAACAGGTCCGTCGTCCACACGGAGCTGTGTCGCTCGCTCCGGGGATCCACTGAGCGTAATGCGAACGGCTTCGGCTCCAGCGGGATGAAAGACGCGTCCACCCAGGTGGAACAGCCTGCGCTCCACGCCGCCAACACGCGCGATCGACAGCCCGCCGCTTCCCGATGTCACAGTGAGGGCGTCCGAATCCGCCGATCCAAATGCGTACGTCCCGACAATCGCCTTGAGGTCTGCCTCGCTCAGTGCCTCGTTCGTGTAAGGAATGTCGGCGTCTCCGCGCTCGGTCAGGAACGCGACGACGGGCTGGGCGGCCGGGCCGCCGGCCTTCGCGTGCGCCATCAGCGTGATGCCATGCGGGCCGCGCGTGCGGGTGAGCGACGGGCGTGCGGCGACGAAGGCTTTGACGGCGTCGAGCTCACCCAGCATGGCGGCGCTGAAGATGGTCGGTCCGGCGCCGTGCGCCAGGAGCAGTTCGGCGATCTCACGATTGCCCATGTGCGACGCGGCGCCGAGCGCGGTTTCCCAGTCGCCATAGCCCCAGTCCCACGCCGCCTTGGCCAGTGCCGGGTGCTGGTCCAGCAGCTCACGCACGCGGGCAGCGTTTCCGTGTGAGACGCCGACCATCTCGCGCGCCAACGCCGGGTCGTGACTTGGGAACGCAGGCGACACGTCCGGCGGGTTGGGGGCCCGGCCGTCCAACAGCGCGGACGATCCCGCAAGCGCGGCGGCGCAGACGAAGACTTCGCGTCGGGTCAGCATGCAGGTTCTCCTACCTCGTCCGACTGGGCGAGGTGCAGAACCTGAAATTCATCCCGACCCCAAGGAAAGGCAAGCCAGGAAGATGTGAGGGCAGAACTTCAACAGTGACAGATGGTTCCAGCCGGAGACATGGGGCTTGGGCGACAAGCTATCGCCGCGCGAGGCGAGACACGACCGACTGCGCAATGCTCTCGGCCACGTCGGCTTGCTGTTCGAGGTCGAAAGACGGCCTGACAAACGCGTTGGCCCACACATGCGACTCGTCGCTCGTTCGGATCAGATGAGCGATGACTCTGACGCCGCCAGGAGCGGCGGTTACCTGTGCGAGCACCACATAGTCCACATGGACTTCCTCGCCGATCGTCTTCACATCGCGGAAGGCGCGAGGGCGCCGGAGCGCCGCGGCGTTTCCGACGACGCTGACGACCCGCAGGCGTTCAGGCGCCGCCAGCCGCGCGACCGTCAGGTCCGCGATGCCGCTCGCGACCGTGTTGAGAGCCGCACTCCCTGACTCATTGTCGAAGGGTACGACCGCAATTCTGATCGGCGACGGCCGGCTGCCAGCGCCCACGAGCACCGCAACGAGGCAGAGTACCGCCGCTGCCGCGGTGGCGGCACCGGCAAGCCACCAACCGCGCCGATGCGGCGCAACAGGCAGGGCTGCCGCTTCCGATACTGCTGACCTGTGTTCGTCCGCGGATGCGGTGGACTCGACCGCCGACACGGGCGCGATGAAGCGGTAGCCGCGGCGAGGCACTGTCTCGATGAAGCGCGGCGAGTCTGCCGAGTCTCCGAGCGCCGCCCGGATCTGAGCGATGCAGAAATTGAGGCCGCGTTCGAAATCGACGAACGTGCCGTCAGACCAGATCTGTCGCCGAAGCGAGTCTCGGCTCACGAGGGACTGCGGGTGTGCGACGAGCAGCGAAAGCACCCGCGCCGGCTGAGGCTGAAGCCGCACCGCGACCCCTTCACGCTTGAGATCACCCGAGGAGGGGTCGAACTCGAACACGCCGAATCTGACGCGGGGAGCGGTGGCCAATCCTCACCATTATGCGGCGGCGACGCCGCGCCAGCAGGATGTTCAAACCGACCGCTATACTACGGCCAGCTTTTCAAGTGACAGGTCCTATGCCGCTCTGGCGCGTCCTGCGCGCGCTGCCCCTCATGCTGCTGATCGCCGCGTCCGGCTGTCAGAAGGCGGCCTGGACGAAGGTGGTGGCCACGGATGGATCCGTGACGGTCGGCGAGCTCGTCGAGTCGCGCCCCGACGCCGTCGTCGTGCGCACGCCACGGGGCACGCAGGTCACGATTCTGAGGAGCCGCATTCGATCTCTCGAGATGTCAACGCCCGCGGAAGTTGCTGCGGCGACACAGACGGGTGCACCGGCGGCTGCGCCTCCACCCGCGAGTGGACCCCGGCTGCCGGCGGCCCCACCATCACCCACAACGGCGCCGGCGGCCGCTGTGTCGATCGCACCAACGCAGGCACCACAGGGCGGAGCACAACCACCGATCGCGGCGGTTCAAATCGCACCATCATCGCCGCGCTCGCCGCGCGGCACGACGCCGCCGTCGACGTCTCACAATGCGATCGTCCTGCCGGCTCCGGCAAGCGAGGCCCCGTCCGAGCCAACGCCCGCGGCCGCTCCGCCACCAACCGTGGCCGCGGCGCCTGCCGGCCGGTCGGCGATGATGCTGGCGGCACGGCTCGATACTGCACTGGCTTCCGACGACAGCGAACTCGAGGACGAGGTCGAGGCGACGCTCCTGAATCCCGTGGTCGTCGACGGGCGGCAGCTCGTGCCTGCGGGGACGACGGTCAAAGGCACCGTCATCGAGTCGGGCAAGAACGCAGAAGGCCGTCCTGAGATCGCCGTGCGATTCACCGGGATTGCGCGCGGTGAGGACGACATCATTCCCATTCAGGCGTCCGTCATCCGCTGGTCCGGCTCGGTGCAGCAGGTGCCGGCCAGCGAAGCGCAGTCGGGATCGTTCATGGGCAAGATCAAGAAAGGTCTGGGCATGAACAAGACCGGCATGGTGACGGTCGTGAAGCCCGCGCGAGTGGTGCGCGGCACACCAATCGACATCACGCTCGAGGCGCCCCTTTCTCCGCGCTAGTCCCGCGTCCCGGTGTCGCGGCAGGAGGCACGATGGCAGTCTTCAGAAATGTTCCGTATCCCGCCGCCAACTTCGTCGTCGATCTCGGTACGGGCACAACGGGACCCGCGGCCGCGGTCGCTGAGGTCGTGCTTCCAGAGGCGCGGGTGCAGGTCGTCGAGTATCGTAGCGGCAACGACAAAGACAACTCGGTGCACAAGGTGCCCTCGACGACGGAGTACACGAACGTGATCGTGCGCCGCGCCGTCCTCGGCGCGCTGGACTGGTACGATTGGTGGAATCAGGTGCGGAACGGCGATCAGGCAGCCGTGCGGAACGTCGTGATCCAGCTGCTGGATGAGGCTCGCACGGGCCCTGTGTTGACGTGGAAGTTCCTGCACGCGCGCCCCGTCGGCCACCAGTACTCACCGTTGATCGGACAGGGCCCCGACGTGCTGATCGAGTCGCTCGAGATTGCGTTCGAACGAGTGGAAATCGAATAGACGCGTGAAAGACTCGCGATGATGGCTGGAGAGGGAGACGACAGGAGATGGCAATGAACCGACGTGAATGGCTGCGTGTGACGACGGCGATGAGTGCGATCAGCGTCCTGGGAGCAAAAGGTGCCTCAGGCGCGGAGGATGCGGTGGGCACAGGTCTGCCTGGTGCCGCGGCCCAGGCCGCCCCGGCAAAAGGTCCCTTTACGCTCCCGCCGCTTCCCTATGCCTTCGACGCGCTGGAACCCTATATCGATGCGCAGACGATGCAGATCCACCACGACAAGCACCACCAGGCCTACGTGGACAACTTGAATGCGGCGATTGCCAAACATCCCGAGCTGGCGTCGAAGTCGCTCGAGGAACTGCTTGGCACGCTCGACGCCGTGCCTGAGGACATCCGGACCGCCGTGCGCAATCACGGGGGCGGTCACGCGAATCACTCGCTGTTCTGGACCAGCCTCAAGAAGGGCGGCTCGCCCCTCGGTGGCGATCTCGCCAAGGCCGCCGCGTCCATCGGCGATGCCGCGAAGCTCCAAGAGCAACTCACGGCCGCGGGGACCAAGGTGTTCGGCAGTGGATGGGCGTGGCTCTCGGCGGACAAGACGGGTGCACTCGTGATCGAGTCCACGCCGAATCAGGACTCCGTGCTCACGTCCGGACATACGCCGCTGCTGGGTATCGACGTCTGGGAGCACGCGTACTACTTGAAGTACCAGAACAAGCGCGCCGACTATCTCAAGGCGATCTTCAACGTCATCGACTGGGAGGCCGTGGGCGCGCGGTACACGGCGCGTAAGAAGTAGTCGAAGAGTCGAAAGGTCGAAGAGTCTAAGGGTCGAAGAGTTCGAAAGGTCGAAGAGTCGAACAGTCTCGGTCGCGAGGTCACGCCACCTCGAGTCAGCCGATCCGAGACCTTTGCCTCTTCGACCTTCGTACGCTTGGACTCGTGCGCGCAGTATCGTCGTTCGTCCCACCGTTCGTCCCAGCAGTCTCGTGCACCCGCCGCCCGCACCAAAACCTTGCCCCTAGGTGTTCCGTCTTCAAATGTCAGACCGAGGTGCGAGACCTTCGAGCCTCGACGCTTGAACCCTTCCATCTTTCTACGGTTCACTTTCGCGAGCGGAGCGACTAAATGGCGATGACTGACGTGGTGCGTGATGCCCGCCACTCGCTGCGGATGTTCTGGCAGAGCCCAGGCTTCACCGCGGCGGCGGTGCTGGCGCTCGCCCTGGGAATCGGGGCCAACACGGCCATCTTCTCGATCGTGAATACCGTGCTGTTGAAGCCGGTCCCATTTCCCGAGCCCGACCGCATCGTGGTCTTTCAGACGGCGACCCCGCAGGGGGCGTTTACGGGTGCGTCACCGGCCAAGTTCGAGCACTGGCGCGCTCAGTCGTCTGTCGTCACCGACGTCTCGGCCTATCGCAGCAACATCGTCAACTACACAGGTGAGGGACTTCCGGAGCAGCTCCGCGCCGGCCAGGTGTCAGTGGACTACTTCCGGCTGTTCGGTGCGCGCACGGCGCGCGGCCGGACGTTTTCCACTCAGGAGGATCTGCCTGGCGGCGAGAAGGTCGCGATTCTGAGCTACGGGCTGTGGCAGCGTCGCTTCGGCGGACGCGACGACGTCATCGGGAAACGGCTGACGCTCAGCAGCGAACCGTACACGGTGATTGGCATCGTCGACTCTCGGTTCGACGTTTCTGAGTTTGGACCGGCGCCCGATCTCTGGATTCCGTTTCAATTCGATCCCAACACGGGCGACCAGGGACACTACTTTCAGACGGCCGGCCGTCTGAAACCTGGCGTGACGATCGAGCAGCTGCAAGCGCGTCTGAAGGTCTCGAGCGCCGAGTACCGCGCCAGATTCAAGGACGCGCTCGAAGCCAATCAGAGTTTCACTGCAGCGCTGATGCAGGACGAACTGGTCCGCGGCGTTCGAACGACGCTCCTCATCCTGTTCGGTGCGGTCGGCTTCGTGCTGCTCATTGCGTGCGCGAACGTCGCGAATCTGCTGCTGATCCGCGCCACGAGCCGCCGGCGCGAAATCGCCATTCGAGCAGCCATCGGCGCCAGCCGCGGACGGATCATCCGGCAACTGCTCGCCGAGAGCGTGATGCTCTCCCTCGGCGGCGGCGTGCTCGGTCTCATCTTCGGCATGGTGGGAATCCGCGCCTTGCTGGCCCTGAACACGGCGGACCTGCCGCGCGTTGGCGAGGACGGCTCGGTCGTGTCGCTCGACTGGCGGGTGCTGATCTTCGCATTGGGGGTGTCGATTGCGACCGGCGTCGTGTTCGGATTGATCCCGGCGCTCCACGCGTCACGCGCCGATCTGGGGTCCACACTCAAAGAGAGCGGCGGCAGGAGCGGCACCGGATTCAAACAGAACAAGACACGCTCCGCGCTCGTGGTCCTCGAGGTGGCGCTGGCGCTCGTGCTGCTGGTCGGATCGGCACTGCTGGTCCGCACGGCGGTCGCGCTGCGCAGCGTCGATCCCGGTTTCGATCCGCGTGGCGTGCTGGCCATGCGGATGTCGATGAACACTGCGAAGTACCAGAAGGCCGAACTGCTGGAACAGGCCGTTCGCGATGGCGTCGAGCGGATCAAGCGGCTTCCGGGCGTCACCGCCGCGAGCGCGGCGTGCTGCGTGCCGCTCGAAGGCGGCTATGGCCTGCCGTTCCTCATTGTCGGACGACCGTTGCAGAACGGGCCGTTCCACGGGGGCGGTGGATGGCTTCCCGTATCGCCGGGGTATTTCGAGGTCTTCCGCGTGCCCGTCAAACGCGGCCGCACGTTCACAGAGCGCGACGTGACGCATGGAACGCCTGTCGTGATCATCAACGAGGCGATGGCGCGTCAGTACTGGCCGAAAGAGGATCCGCTCACCGCACGCATCGTGATCGGGCGCGGCGGCATGCGTGAGTTCGCGAGTGAACAGGAGCGGCAGATCATCGGCGTCGTCGCCGACATGCGCGACGGCGGACTCAGCGACAATCCGCAGCCCACGATGTACGTCCCTCAGGCGCAGGTGCCCGATGAAGCCAACGCTCTCAACGTCCGCATCACGCCGATGGCGTGGCTCGTCCGGACGACCGGCGATCCTCACGCGTTGATCGAACCGACGCGGGAGGCCCTGCGTCAGGCGACGGGACTGCCGATCTCGGAACCCAGAACGATGGAGGAAGTGGTTTCGCGATCGATCTCGAGACAGCGGTTCAACATGTGGCTGTTCTCGGTGTTCGGCCTCTCGGCCCTTGCACTCGCGGCCATCGGTATCTACGGCCTGATGGCGTATTCGGTCGAGCAGCGCACGCAGGAGATTGGCATTCGCATGGCACTCGGCGCGACGAGGAGTCAGGTGCGGCGGTTGGTCGTGGGCCAGGGACTGATCCTGACGATGGTGGGCATGGCGCTCGGCGTGGCCGGATCCCTGGCGCTCGCGAAGGTGATGTCGAGCCTGCTGTTTGGTGTCGAAGCGCGGGATCCCGGAGTGTTCCTCGCGGTCCCGTTGATCCTGGCGGTCGTGGCGATCGTCGCCGCGTGGATTCCCGCACGGCGCGCGAGCCGCGTTGATCCCATCGACGCGCTTCGCTACGAGTAGGGGTCGGGCCTTGGGGGTCGGGCCTGTGGGGTCGGGCGTAGCAGGCCCGACCCTGGTCAGCGGCGGCCGGCGTGCGACGCGATCAGGTCGGCGACAGCCTGCGATTTGAAGTGCGCGGCCCAGCCCGCCGGCGACGAGTGATAGTTGTTCTCTTCGATGCTCGGGTCCGCGCCGGCGTCGAGTAAGACCCGCGCGGCCTCGACGTGATTCTGCTGTGCCGCAAGGT
>JBKPMA010000340.1:0-8196 GCA_046731935.1 Acidobacteriota bacterium | reverse complement strand
GCGTACTGGTTCGACTACCGGATCGATGAAGGCGACCGTCTCACCCTGACCTTCGCGCTTGCCGCAGCCAGACATGGCGCCGTGCTCGTGAACTACGCGACGGCTATAGAACCCATCAGAACCGCGCATGGAGTGGCGGGCATGGTGGTGCGCGACGAGGTGACGGGCACACGACTCGAGGTGCGGAGCGCGCTCACCATCAACGCGGCAGGTGCGTCAGCCGGCCGATTGATGGCCGCGTTCGGCGCGCGACGGGTGTTCCCCCTGGTGAAAGCGTTGAATCTCGTGACGCGGCGGCCGTGGCCGGACGTCGCGTTGGCGCGCCCCACGCGCGCAGGACGCCTCCTCGTCGCACTCCCCTGGCGTGGACGGCTGCTCGTCGGGACGTCGCACGGGGAGTCGCTGAGTGGAAGCGACGACACCCTCGTAGGCGCCGGAGAAGTCAGCAACTTCCTGGCCGAGGTGAATGACGCGTTTCCTTGGCTGGGGCTCGGCGTGGACGACGTGACGCTGGTGCATCGTGGCGTGGTGCCAGCGAAACACTCGCCGGGCAAATCTCTCGAACTCCTCGACGCGCCTGAGATTCACGATCATGCGCGCGACGGTATCGGCGGCGCGGTGTCAGTTATCGGCGTGAAGTTTACGACCGCACGCGGCGTCGCAGAACGGGCGATTTCGCTCGCGTGCAGAAAACTGAACCGCGGCTCGGGACGTGCGCAAACGGCTGCCCGGCCGCTCCTCGATCCCGTCGATCGCGAAGCGGGCTCGCCGGCGGCGCCTTTCGCACCCGGCGCTGTGCAGCGCATCCGCCAACTCTACGGTCACGCCTCAGAGCACATCTTCGCGTTGGGTGCCGCGCAGAGCGCGTTGACCGACATGGTGGACACAGAGCTGACGGTCACGGGCGCGGAGATCGTCCACGCGATTCGAGAAGAGGCGGCCCTGACACTCGAAGATGTGCTGGTGCGCCGGACCGGCCTCGGCGCGCTTGGCTATCCGGGCGATCCCTGTATCGCCCGCTGCGCGGCCCTCATGGCAGGCGAGCTCGGGTGGACGGCAGAGCGGACCGCTGACGAACAGGCCGCCGTCCGGCATTTCTACGAGATCGGCAATTCGCCGGTGCGGCGGGATGACGTTGTGATCGATCAGCCGTGACTAGGGCGTCCTGAAGGCGTTGAAGACCCACGTCGCCCCAGCTGTGAAGCCAATCGTCGGACTCTGATCGGCGAGGCCGGCCACAAGAGCGGCATCCAGTCGCACAGAGTGCCAGGCATAGCGGAAGCCCGCACGTGCCGCCGATCGATCCTCGGCGCCAGGACTTGGCATGATGGTGTAGGACAGATGCCGGCCTTCGACTTCGCCGAGGACTGACACGCGCGGCGAAATCGCGTGCGAGATCGATACGCCGTAGAGCAGCGGGTCGTGCTGGACGGACGTCTGGGTGGGATCGCCCACGATCGCCATCCCGAGATTCCCGACAATCCGCGTCGAGCCGAAGGATTTTCCTACCAGCAGGCTGAACGAGAAATCGGTCTCGTCGGTGCCGAGCCCCGTCTGGTTCGGCGCATTCGGGAGCTTCGTCGCGAAGCGGAACCCGAACGCGGGCCGGCGATCCCGCTCGGTCACGAACCTGACCTTCGTCGCGATCACGACATCGTCTTCCGAATGCGTCGTGTCTCCAGGGATGTCGAGAATCGCGGACAGCGGCGCGTCGATGCGATCGGTGACGTGCAGCCAGCGGTAGCCGGCGTCTACCTGGATCTCGGCGCGCGATCCGAGTCCGAGGGTCACGCCGATCGCCGGCAGGTGCACGAGATTCCCCGTAAGGCCGTACGCCGGGATCTGGAGCTGGTGCTCGTAGTCGAATCCCGCTTCGACAAGGACGCGCCCGTCGCCGACGGTGGCGGGGTCCTCCGTGACGAGCGGCCGCTGCTGCGCGAACGTGGGCGTCGCCGAGAGCACGAAGAGCGCGACGATGAGGAAATACGGCCAGACGGGTCTCGCGCGCAACAGCACTCGTTTCTCGGATGCGGGACAGATGCTACCATCCGGCGACCCACACTCGTGCCTATGAAGCCCGAAGAATTCGCCGGGATGACCGTGAACGAGCGGCTGCGCGCGGCCGGTCTCATGGCCCGATTCGAGGGGGCGCTCGCACGTCGAGACAAAACAGAGCTCCGAACGCTCTTGGCCGCGGTGCATCTCGACGAGCCCGATGCGACAGCCGTCATCGAGCGCGTGCTCAGCCCCGACTGGGCTGTAGTCACTGAAACCGCGAAGCGGTTCGCACCGGACGATTGGGTCGAAGCGACCGACATCATCCAACACGTCGTCCTGCCGCTGATCGACCAGGCGAACCGACGGACTGAACGCGCGCGGGTGCAGCTGGCGATGATCAAGATCTCGGAGGGCAGCATCCCTGAATTGCGTCGCGCCGCGCGAGTGGCCGCCATCGACTGGCGCGACGTGCTCGTGGCTGCGGGTCTCGCCGACGGAACGTGGCGGCAGACGCTAGCCGCTTCTGGGTACTCGGTGCCCGGCGGCACGGACGGAGGCTTTTGATGCGAGTGGTACTCGGACTGCTCCTGGCAGTCATCGCTCTACTCCCCGCGACGGCACAGACACGACCTCGCGGACGCGACCTGGGCATTCCGTTTCCAGGTCAGACCGGAGCGAACAATGCCATCACCGACGTCGCCGGGGTTGCGGTTGGTCACGTGACCTTGATTGAAGGCGAGGGCAAGCTGATACCGGGACAGGGCCCTGTGCGGACGGGCGTCACCGCGCTTCTTCCTCGCGCTCGCGGCAATTGGGATCCAGTGTTTGCCGCGACGTTCAATCAGAACGGCAACGGTGACATGACCGGCATCAACTGGATCAAGGAGTCCGGGTTTCTGGAGGGACCGATTCTCCTCACAGGCACGCACAGCGTCGGCACGGTTCGCGACGCAGCGATCCAGTGGCAACTGAAAAACGGGCGGCAGTTCGTGTTCACGTATCCCGTCGTGGCCGAGACGTTCGACTTCCTGAACGATGCCAACGGCGAACACGTGAAGCCCGTGCACGCCGCTCAAGCTCTCGATCGGGCAGCGTCCGGGCGAGTGGAGGAAGGCGCCGTCGGCGGTGGCACGGGAATGGGGTGCAATGGTTTCAAGGGCGGTATCGGCACGTCCTCCCGTGTGCTATCGGCCGAACAGGGCGGCTACACGCTCGGCGTCCTGGTGCAATGCAATTACAGCGGAGATCTGCGGATCCTTGGAGTGCCGATCAGGTCGGAGATCACCGACCTCGGCGCATGTACGGTGCTGCCCCAACCGTTGTCGCGGCCATGGACCACTCAGATCCCACCGTGCCCGGCCAAGGGCGGCGCACCGAGCGCGTCCGTCGCGTCAGACAACGAGGGCCGCGGTTCGATTGTCGTGATTGTCGCGACCGATGCGCCGCTCCTGCCCCACCAGCTCGAACGCATCGCAAGGCGTGTCGGGATGGGACTCGGGCGTCTCGGCAGCTGGGCGGGGAATTCGTCCGGCGATCTCTTCCTGGCATTTTCAACGGCGAACGCCGGCGCCGCACGTCCTGACGGTACGGCGGCGCTGACAATGCTGCCCAACGATCGAATCAATCCGCTTTTTCAAGCCACCATCGACGCCACCGAAGAAGCCGTCGTCAACGCGATGCTCGCCGCGCAAACGATGACGGGTGCCGACGGCATTCGCCTGTTCGGCCTCCCCGGTGACCGGGTCGTGGCGGCGCTGAAAAAGTACAACCGCATGAAGTGATCTCGCCGGCGGCGCGAGCGTGAGCCGGACAACAATGAAGACATGAACGACGCGAACATTCGTCATCAGCCGGCAGCCATCAGCGACATCGTGGCTGACACAGCAGCGCTGTCGTTCAACATGATGTCCGAGGCCAAGGTCGGCGCACTCCTGGCCGTGCTCGCTACATCGAAGCCCGGGGGGCGCGTTCTCGAACTGGGCACTGGCACCGGGCATGGCACGGCATGGCTCCTCTCGGGCATGAACGCGACGGCGACGCTCGATTCGGTGGATACCGACGAGGCTGTCGTTGCCGTGGCGCGCCGGCATCTTGGTGCCGATGGCCGTGTGACGTTTCACGTGGCGGATGGCGCTGCGTTTCTCACGAGGGACAACCTCCAGCCGTACGATCTGATTTACGCCGACGCCTGGCCCGGCAAGTTCAGCCACTTGAACGAGGCGTTGTCACTGCTTCGGCCCGGGGGCGTGTATGTGATCGACGACCTGTTGCCGCAGAGCAACTGGCCGGAAGGGCACGCCCCGAGAGTGCCGGCCCTCATCGACGACATCGAGCGCCGGAGCGAGTTCTCGACCGTGCGTCTGGCCTGGGCATCCGGCCTGATGCTGGTGGTGCGACGGGCGGGTTAACGCCGTGGGCCGGACGGAGGCGCCTCTGAACAATCACGATTGTCTGCCAACGGCGAGGCCGTTGCCGCAGCGCCGCAGCGTGCGGACCCAGGGCGAGTCGAGCAAAGAAAGAGACTGGATCGACAGAGTAAACGTTCCTGGCGGGTCGCGAGTCCTTCAGGAGTGAGCGATATGAAGCGCGTGTTCGTGGTCGTGCGGTCGCGTGGGGCAGCCTGGGACGACTCCAAGCCACTCGAAGGCCAGGCAGCATGGACGGCACATGCCGAGTTCATGGACGCCTTATTCGAAGAGCGTTTCGCGGCTCTGGTCGGCCCGTTGGAAGGGACGCGCGACGCGCTGCTCATTCTCCGCGCCTCCAGCGCCTCCGAGATTGTCGAGCGCCTCGCGGCGGATCCCTGGACGACCAATGGTCTGTTGGTGACCAAGCAGATCAGCCCGTGGCAACTACGCCTCGGCACCGTGGGGTAGGGGGTGCCGTCGGATAGTTCCCCTCGGCACATCGACCACGCGTGGTTGCACGATGATGTGCATGGCCGCGGGTTGGTCGCCCATCCTACGAATGTCGGTGAATCATGACGGACGACGTCGGCGCGGCTCGAGTGGCTGGCGCTACCGCGATTCTCGCGGGTCTCGCGATGGTGGCTTGGGCTGCGGCGAACTGGCTGACCCACGGCGCTTTCGACACTGGGGATCCCGCGGTTGGTGCGCTGGCGCTCCGAGCAGGAAGACTCCTTAACGTTGCCTGGAACCTCCTCCTCCTGCCCACCGCTCTGTTGCTTTGGGCGCGGTTACGAGGGATGCGGGAACACGCGCTCCTCGTGTTCACGGTCTCAGGGGTTGGAAGCCTGTTTCTTTGGGCTCTGGGCGCCGCGACTCAGATCACGCCCCTTCTCGAGGTGACCTATCTGCTCTTGTCAGGAATCTGGTGGGCCGGGGTTGGTGGCGCTCTCCGACGCGAGGCACGGGCCGTGGGGACGTTCACGGTGATCCTCGGGGTCTTCTCTCTTTGGGACGCCACCCTCACGTTCTTCAATGTGCCGTTCGCGCTCTATCTGACCGCCGGTCCGAAGCTTCCGCTATCCATTGTGTGGGACTTCTGGATCGGCATGTATCTGTTGCGTGGCGCAGCGGACCCGCGTTGATGCTCTCCCAATTTCAGAGTAGGGCCGTGGCGCGCCGTCTAGAAGCGCTTGCGGCTGTCGAGCAGCAGCGTGACGGGACCGTCGTTCACCAGTTCGACCTGCATCATCGCGCGGAACGTCCCCGTCGCCACCGTGACGCCACTCTCGCGCAGTGATGCAATCACCGCTTCGTACAGCACCTGCGCCTCCGCTGGAGCGGCCGCGGCAATGAACGACGGCCGGCGGCCATTGCGGCAGTCGCCCGCCAGCGTGAACTGAGACACAACGAGGACGGCGCCGCCCGCGTCCACGAGCGAACGGTTCATCTTGCCCGCGTCGTCCTCGAAGATCCGCAGCTCGCGAATCTTGTGCGCAATGTACGCGACATCTTCAGGGCCGTCGCCGTTCTCGACACCGACCAGCGCGAGGATGCCGGTGGCGATCCGGCCCGTCTCGCGCGAATCGACGACGACGCGCGCCGACGAGACCCGTTGAAGCACGGCGCGCATGAGAGTGCGTGACTAGTCCGAGGATGGGCCGTGCGACACGACGAGGGGAATGATGCGGCTCGGCAAAGGTGCGCCTGCAGCGGCCGCGTCCTCTGACTCCGCCTCGGATGAATCCGACGCCAGCATCGCCGCGAGCGCCGCCGTATCGTGCGGCGATGACGACGCACGAGCGTGTTTGACGCTCTCGAGCGGATTCAGACGCCGATCGAGCAGGTGCCTCGGCATGACGTTGCCGAGCGCCTTCAGCAACGACGACTTCACACCCGGATGATCGCGTTCGAGATCCATCAGCATCCGCTTGATCCGCTGCCGCTGCAGACTGAGGTCGCCGCACACAGGACAGCAGCACCCGATCACCGGTAGCTCGCACGCCTTCGCATAGAGGCGCGCCTCCTCTTCGGACACGTACACGAGCGGACGGATGACGACGTGGCGCTTGTCGTCGGAGAGGAGCTTGGCGGGCATCGCCTTGAGCGCACCCGCGAAGAACAGGTTGATCAGCAGCGTCTCGATGAAGTCATCGCTGTGGTGGCCCAAGGCGATCTTGGTCGCCCCCAGCTCGGTCGCCAGCCGATAGAGGACGCCACGGCGCAGCCGGGCGCAAAGGGAACACGGCGTGGCGTCGGGATCCAGCAGGTCGTCCATCACCTCGCCGATGACGGTATGCTCGATCTTCAGCTCCCACCCGCGTTCAGCGCACGTCTTGGTCAGCAGGTCATGCCGATAGTTCTCGTACCCTGAATCCACCGTGACTGCGACAATGGTGAAGTCGATTGGCGCGCGGCGCTGGAGGACGTGCAGGATCTGCAGCAGCGCCCAGCTGTCTTTACCGCCAGACAAGCCGACCATGACACGATCCCCGGCTTCGATCATCTGGAAGTCGAGAATCGCCCGCGTCGTCTTCTTGGCGATGCGCGATTCGAGCGGCGTCGCGTAGCCCATGGCGATCAGTGTAACGGAAGGATCAGCCGATCCACCGTGGCCGCCCACGACATCGTCGAGGACCGCACGGCGGCAGCCGCTCCCAGCCGGACGGCAAGCGCTTCGCTGTCCGCCAGTTCCCTGAGAACGCCGGCGAGAGCACCAGCCTCCGCCGGCACGACTCGGCCGGTGACCGTATCGTCCACGAGCTCGGCGGGTCCACCGCTGTCGATGGTCGTCACGACCGGCTTCCCGCTCGCGAATGCTTCCACAGTCACGAAGCCGAAGTCCTCCTCGAACGGCGTGAAGACAACCGCACGGCAGCGCGCGTAATAGTCGACGAGCGTCGCGTCGTCCACCCGGCCGGGCAGCGTCACACGGTCCGCGATCCCACGCTCCGCGACGAGTTGCCGAATCGAGCCCCACTGCTCGCCCTCGCCTGCGATCACGGCGCGGATACCCGCGGCCTCCGGCCGCGCCAGCGCCTCGATCAGCAGGTCCAGCCGCTTCAACGGTGCAAATCGCGAGACGGCGAAAAAGAACGGCTCGAAGGTGTCGCAGCGATACGCCCGCTGCGGAGCCGGCGGATACACCACGTCCGATTCCAGCCCGTTGTAGCGGCGAAGCCGCGCCTGGACTGTCTTTGACTGGGAGACCAACCGGGTGACGTTCGAGCGCAGCAGCCAGCTGTCGGTCCGCTGAATGATCGAGCGGCGGAGCTGTTCCTTGACGCGGTTGGCGTTCGAAAGACCTGCGCTGAAGCGCTCCCACAAGTCGTAATACTCGCGCGCCGTGTGATTGAGCCACGAGACGTGCGCAGGATGCCGGACGGCGTAGCTCGGCCACCGAAGCGAGATCACCTGATCGACGTGCCGCCCATCGGCGGTGCGCCCGACATCCGTGAGGCGATTCGCCAGGTACGAGGAGAGATTCCGTCCAAATCGATTCTGCGGCGTCACGACGATGTCGGCGTGATGTCCAGCATCACGGAGGGCCGTCACGAGTGAGCGCGCAATGACCAGATGCCCACCCTCGGCCAGCGGCGGACTCGACGTGACGACGGCGATTGTGCTCATGGAACGAGCACGGGCCGCACACGTACGCCCAGGTAGCGTGCATCCGTGCCGCCGTAAAAGACGGGCGAGAAGCCCGCCGAGCTCGATACCGACGCCGTCCAGACCAGTCGGCCCATGTAGGGAAACCCGCTGCCGAGCGCCAGAGAGACATGCTGTGTCTCAC
>JBKPMA010000339.1:0-11861 GCA_046731935.1 Acidobacteriota bacterium | reverse complement strand
CTGCTGGACCGTCACTCCGGGGGCAAACGCTCCCGTCGAGAACGCCAGCACGCCGTCGGAGTTGTAGATCGACGTGTTGTCGGGGCTCGACTGGTCGATCTCGGAGAACCGGTCTTCCCGCGATCGCGTGAAACTGCTTCCGATTCGGATGCGCGTCTTCTTGGACGCAAAGTAGTCGTCGTACATCTGTCGCGACTTGCCGGGCTCAGAGTAGGGTCCGAGCGGCTCCCACCAGGTGCTGCCTGAGAACAGGAGATTCGTATCGATCTTGTTGGCCGTGATGTTCAGCGTATTGAGGCCGTTGCCGACGAACATCAGGTAGTTGAGACCTTTCAGCGGTTCGCCATTGGCCCAGACGCCCTGCGTGAATCCCGGGCGGAAGAAGTTGTCCGCCATGCTCCGGTCGGTCGGTTGGAAGAAGGGGAAGGTGTTGACGAGCGATCGGCTGCCAGGCACGCCTGTGTACCCGCCGGTCAACGTCAGCGCCTTGTTGAAGCGCCACCCGATGTTTCCTGCGACGACAATCGACGCCGCGCCGGCCGACGTCCAGACCGTGAGGCTGTATTGCAGCTTCGGGTCGAACATGTAGCCAGCGAAGATGAACATCGAGCGGTTGACGGTGATGTCATTGCGATTGTGGACATCACGAACCACACCCAGATGGTCTGTGAAACTGTCGGCGCTGTTCAGCGTGTTGAGATAGCGGATCTGCGTGTTGTTGTTGAACTTCAGCAGGAACGGGACCCTGGCGTCCTCTGGATTCTTCCAGATGATGATGCCGTCCTGGTAGTGGTCGTCTTTCTTCGGCTCACCGCTCGAGGCCTGCTGTACGGCCGCTGGTACTGGCTGTGGCGCTGTTGCTGGGGGTGCCGCGACGGTCGCCACTCCATCGAGCCGACGCTGCAAGCGGTCGACCTGGTCGAGCAGCGCTTTCTGTTGATCCTCCATCTTCCGGAGGAGGTCTCGTACGACCGCGTTCTCGGCCTTCAGGGCGTCGACTTCGTTCTGCAGGTCGGCCGGCGGCGAGGCGGCCTGCGCGAACGCGGACCGCGCACAGAACGTCGTCGACGTCACCAGTGCAACACAAAGCAGCGTGCGCGCAGAGCCCCTGAGCATGGCGAGTCTCCGTCCAGGAGAGGATGGTCGTCGAACGCGGCCCGTCAGCCCGCGAGCCACGCCTGTGCCTTGTCCATCTCCGACGGCACGAAGAACTCCACCGGTCCTCTGCGCAGATCGGCTGCCGCGAACATCAGCGCCTCGCTTCGCCACCGCTCTTCGCCGACGATGGCGATCCGCGCGAGCGCGTCGCCGTGTGCGAAGTAGAAGCTGAGATCGTTCCAGGCGCTGTTCGACTCCCAACCGTCGAATCCCTGCAGGACGACGAGCAGCCGTGCCGTCTTGGTGCCGAGCCCCTGCATCTCGCGCACGAGACGATCCTGCACGCGATCGAGATCGGCCTTGAGAAGCACTCCCGAGAGATTCATCCGGAACGTGTCGCCGTGCTCGTGCGAGAGCGAGAGAGGCATCCGTGTGAGACTCCCGATGCGTCAGTACCGGTCCTTGACGAACTTGAAGCGCTTGAGCGACTTCTGATCGTCGTACGATCCCTTGTTCGAGCGGTCGGGCAGACGGACCTTGGGGGACTGCTGACGCTTGTATGGGATCTGCGCGAGGATGTGGGCGATGGCATTCAGGCGCGCGGTCTTCTTGTCGTCCGACCGCAGGATGTGCCAGGGCGCGTGCTTCGTGTCGGTTGCCTTCAGCATGCGATCGCGCGCCTTCGAGTACTGATACCAGCGCTCGCGCGAGGGCAGGTCCATGGGGCTCAGTTTCCATTGCCTGAGCGGGTCCTCGATGCGCGCCTCGAACCGCTTCTTCTGCTCCTCGTTGCTGACTTCGAGCCAGAGCTTGATCAGCACGATGCCGCCCTCGATCAGGAAGTGCTCGACTTCGGGGCAGACCGTCAGGAAGCGCTCGTATTGCTCGTCGCTGCAGAACCCCATCACCTTCTCGACGCCGGCGCGGTTGTACCAGCTGCGGTCGAAGATGACGACCTCGCCGGCCGCGGGGAAGTGCTCCATGTATCGCTGCATGTACATCTGCGACTTCTGGCGATCGGACGGCGCAGGCAGCGCCACGACCCGGAACACGCGCGGGCTGACCCGCTCGGTCAGCGCCTTGATGGTGCCGCCCTTGCCGGCTCCGTCGCGGCCTTCGAGTACGACGATCACGCGGAGTCCTTTGTCCTTCACCCAGCGCTGGAGATGGCAGAGCTCCACCTGCAGCTTCCGCAATTCGGCCATGTACTCCTTGTTCTTCATCGGTTCCCTCCGGCGTGGGCGGTCGAATCCATAGAGCGCGCGGACGCCTCGAGCCGCCTACTGCCAGCTTCGTGCCTGCCCGTCGGGTTGAACTCCGCGCCCGTTCGGCGCAGATCGCGGGGTGCGCGGATCGTCAGGCTCCGGAGGGGTGGAGGAAGCCCGAAGCGCCGGAGTTCCCGGTGCCGCGCAGAACGGACGAATTCGCCGGCCGTGTGGTCTACGCGCCGGAGGTTCGCGTGTGCGCGACGCGCACGCTGGCATGCGCCGTGCTCTGGCCTATCCGGCGTCCTCGCTCGACACTCACACACGAAGTCCGCCCGATGATTCGCGCGTCAGGGTCTCTCATGGTCTTGCTCTCGCTGGTCGGTCCGGTCGCGTCAGCGATGGCGCAAGAGTCCGCCCCGGCCGTCCCTGCTGAAACCGCCGACGAGCGATCCACGGGCCTTCCGTCGCCCATTACGTGGACGTTCAACTTCGATGCTGGATGGGGCACGTTCGGCTTCGCGAATTCCTTGTTCACGGATCCCAAGGAAGGCGTCAAAGAAGACCTGAGCGACCAATGGTTCGAGGGTTACGTCAAGCCGGCGCTGTCTGGCACGTACACCTTCGCCTCGACGAGTCAGCTCTATGGAAAGCTCAGTGCCGTCGGTGAGCGGACGTATGGATCGGTCCCAGCCGCGTTCGGCGAAGACGTCTCCTCATTCCAGGCCGAGGATCTATCGATCGGGTGGCGATCGGGTGAATCGATTGGCGAGAGCGACAACGTGCTGGACGTCACCGTGGGACGGGAGCGCTACCGGCTCGGCCACGGCTTTCTCGTGTTCGACGGCGCAGCGGAGGGCGGCAGCCGCGGCGGCTATTGGACCAACGCCCGGCAGGCGTTCCAGTTCGCAGCGATCGGACGCTTCAAACCTGGTCACCATCTGGTCGAGGGGTTCTATCTCGACAAGGACGAGCTGGAGGAGCACGACACGGGCAGCCGGCTGGCGGGCGTGAACTACGAGTTTGCGCCGGACGACCACACGACGGTGGGAGCCACCTACATGAAATGGTTCGCCCACCGCGCGCTGGCGCCGGGCCGAGACGGGTTGAATGTCTTCAATGTGCGCGCGTATACCGCACCAATCCCCTCCATCAGGAGTCTGTCCTTCGAGGTCGAGTACGCATCTGAGCGCAACGGCCAGACGCTCGATTCGAATGCGTGGACGGCGCAGGGCACGTACGAGTTCAGCACGGTGACGTGGACGCCGGCGCTGACATACCGGTACGCCTACTTCCAGGGCGACGACCCCTCGACGCCTGCCAATGAGGCCTTCGATCCGCTCTTTCTGGGTTTTCACGACTGGGGAACCTGGTGGCAGGGCGAGATTGCGGGCGAGTACTTCCTGTCCAACTCGAACCTTGTCTCGCACCAGGTCCGGATACATGTGTCGCCGAGTGAGTCGATCAGCGGCGGGTTGATCTTCTACCGGTTTCTTGCCGACATTCCTGCCTCGTACGGTCCAACGGTGACCGACCGGCACCTCGCGCTCGAGGGCGACATGTACGTGGACTGGAAACTGAACCACAACTTCACCGTCAGCCTCGTCGGCGCGTTCGCCGATCCAGAGAAGGCGGTGCAGCAGGCCACGGGCCGCACGAAGAACTTTGCCTACGGCATGGCGTATGTGGGGTATAGCTTTTAGTTCCCGTCGGAGCACGCATCATGACTATCAAAGACATTACCGACGTCGCCGAACAGAAGCGGCTGAACGACGCACGCGAGACGAAGATTCCGTGGAAGAAGTGGGGTCCGTATCTCAGTGAGCGTCAGTGGGGCACCGTCCGCGAGGACTACAGCAGTGATGGCAACGCGTGGGACTACTTCTCACACGACCAGTCCCGCTCGCGCGCGTACCGGTGGGGCGAAGACGGTCTCGGCGGGATCTCGGACGACAAGCAGCAATTGTGCTTTGCCCTCGCGCTCTGGAACGAGCGCGACGCGATCCTCAAGGAACGCCTGTTCGGACTGACCAACAGCGAGGGCAACCACGGCGAGGACGTGAAGGAGTACTACTTCTACATCGACAGCACCCCGACGCACTCGTACATGAAGTATCTGTACAAGTACCCGCAGGCGGCGTACCCGTACGGAGAGCTGCTCGAAAAGAACCGGCGGTCGCGTGAGGAGTTCGAGTACGAACTGCTCGACACGGGTGTGTTCAACGAGAACCGCTATTTCGATGTCTTCGTCGAGTACGCGAAGGCGGGTCCGGACGACGTCCTGGTTCGGATCACCGCACACAATCGCGGGCCCGATCCGGCGCGTGTGCGGCTGCTGCCGACGCTCTGGTTCCGCAATACCTGGTCCTGGGGTGTGGACGAACGACGTCCCTCTCTGCGAGCCTCCGGCGCCGCCGCGATCGAGGCGTCGCACCACGACCTCGGCACGTATGTCCTCCAGTGCGACGGCTCGCCGGAGCTGCTGTTCACGGAGAACGAAAGCAACGGGACGCGTCTCTGGAGCCAGCCGAATCCGACGCCTCACGTGAAGGATGCCTTTCACGGGTACGTCATCTCGGGACAGCGCGACGCGGTGAACCCGGCGCGCACCGGAACGAAAGCGGCCGCGCACTACGCGCTCGACGTGCCAGCGGGCGGCAGCCAGACTGTGCGCCTGCGGCTGTCGGCGGGAGCCACCGGCAAGGGCTTCGCCGATTTTGACAAGGTGTTCGATCGCCGGCTCGAAGAGGCCGACGAATTCTACGAGCGGATCACGCCGCAGTCCCTCAGTGCCGACGAGCGGCGGGTACACCGCCAGGCGCTGGGCGGCATGATGTGGGGCAAGCAGTTCTACTACTTCGATCTGGAGCAGTGGCTGAGCGAGCACAACAGTCATCCGCTGCTTGACCCGGTGCGGCACGGCGTGCGGAACACCGAGTGGTTCCACATGCTCAACGCCGACGTCATCTCGATGCCCGACAAGTGGGAATACCCGTGGTATGCGGCCTGGGACCTCGCGTTCCACACGATCTCGCTGGCGCTGGTCGACTTCGACTTTGCGAAAGATCAGCTCCTGCTGATGCTGCGGAGTTTGTACGTCCATCCGAACGGACAGATCCCCGCCTACGAGTGGAACTTCAGCGACGTGAATCCCCCGGTACACGCATGGGCGACGCTGTACCTCTACAAGATGGAACGGACGCTCGGGCGGGCTGACTTGCGGTTCCTGGAGCGGTCGTTCCAGGGATTGATGCTCAACTTCAACTGGTGGGTGAATCGCAAGGATCCGGCGGGCAGGAACGTGTTCGCCGGCGGCTTCCTCGGCCTCGACAACATCGGCGTCTTCGACCGCAGCGCGGAGCTGCCGACGGGCGGGTCGCTCGAGCAGGCGGACGGCACGGCGTGGATGGCGTTCTACTGCCAGACCATGCTCGAGATCGCGCTGATCCTGACCGAGTACGACTCGAACTACGAGGAAGTGGCCTTCAAGTTCGTGCAGCACTTCATGTGGATCTCGTACGCGATGGACCGCATTGGCGACAATCACGACGAGATGTGGGACGAGCAGGATGGCTTCTTCTACGACCTCCTCCGAACGCCGGGCGGACGCGCCACCCGCTTGAAGGTGCGATCGTTGGTCGGGCTGCTGCCGCTCTGCGCGTCGACGGTCTTCGAGGGGGACGCCCTCTCGCGCTACCCGAAACTGATGGAGATGGTGACGCAGTTCCGAAAGCGCCATCCCGAGCTGGTGTCGCACGTGGCGCCGACCGACGAGGGCTTCAAGGGCTACGGTAACCGACGGCTGCTCTCGATCCTCAACAAGAAGAAGCTCGAGCGGGTGCTCGCGTACATGCTCGACGAGAACGAGTTCCTCGGGCCGTACGGCATCCGCTCACTCTCGCGCTACCATCTCGATCATCCGTACGTCCATTGGGTGGGCAACCAGGAGTTCCGCGTCCAGTACCTGCCGGCCGAGTCGAATACCGGGATGTTCGGCGGCAACTCCAACTGGCGCGGTCCGGTCTGGATGCCAGTAAACATCCTCATCGTCCGGGCGCTGTTGAACCTCTATGTGTTCTACGGCGACGACTTCACCGTCGAATGCCCGACCGGATCGGGCCGGCGGATGACGCTGTTCGAGATCGCGCGCGAGATATCTGGGCGGCTGGCGGCCACATTCCTGCGCGGAGCCGATGGACGCCGGCCGGTCTACGGGGGAACGCCGACATTCCAGGACGATCCGCACTGGCGCGATCTGATCCTGTTCTACGAGTACTTCCACGGCGACAATGGGGCGGGTCTGGGTGCCAGTCACCAGACGGGATGGACCGGCCTCGTGGCCGCCTTGCTCGATCTCTTCGGCCGCGTGGACGGCAAGGCACTGCTCGACACCGACCGCGACCTCCTGGCGGCACGGCTTGTACGGGAACAGGTCGGTGGACAGCCGATCAAATCACGATGAGGACTCCATGAATCATACGAAAGCATGCGCACTCGCTCTCGCGGCGCTGATCGGCCTCTCCGTGGCCGGCCATGCGCAATCGCAGGACAAGCCACAAATAAAGATCCCTGACGCGGGTGTCCCCCAGGTCATGACGATGGAGGGCAAGTTCGTCCGGGCGGCGTACAACAATGAGGGATACGTCATCCTCGGCTATCAGCTCGCCAACCGGTCGATCGGCGAAGAGTGGATGCTGATCGAGGTCGGGATGACGCTCCGCGATGGCGTGTCGAACTACACGCTGAAGCGTGACGCCGTCTCGCTCGAGATACCCGACGGCAAGACACTGCCGCTGCCGTCGATCAGCGAATACCGGGCGGCCGACACGCGCGCGCTGCAGAACCGCGAGAGAGTCCAGCGCGACTCGATCAACTACTTTCCACCGAACGCGAGCAGGGGCAGCCGGCTTGGGTTCTTCTCGGACCTCGAGGACCGCGCGATGGCGTGGGACGAGGTCGAACTGAGCTCTCAGCTCGCCACCACCGGCCGCCTCTATTTCCACATCCCCGGTGGCATCGGGTACGGCCAGCACTGGCTGAACGTGAAGCTGGCGCAGACCGTCGTCCGCACGCCGTTCAGAATCCTGACCGCGGACGAAGAGAAGATGCTGTCGAAGAACTACAAGGACATCGAGAAGCAGGTCAAAGACGCGTTTCGCAAGAAGAAGTGAACGCGCCTACGACTCGTCGTCCAGGATTCGCACGCGTCCCGACTGAATCTCGTAGACGGCACCCACGAGCTTGACGCCGCCCGCGGCGACGCGGGCCGCACCTTCGGGCGACTCCGCGATCTGCCGCACGGACCATCGCACGTTCCGTTCGACGGCGCGCGAGAGCTGCGCGTCTGGCGGCAGCGCGGGATCGATCCCGGCGACCGCGGGAACGATGCTTTCGACGAGCAGGTGAATGCGCGACTTGTGCTGGGTGCCGTGGAGGACCGTCTGGAGGGCGGCCGCCACCGCCCCACAGCCTTCGTGTCCCAGCACGACGAAGAGTTTCGTCTGAAGATGTGAACCCGCGTACTGAATCGTGCCGGCCACGTCGGCTGAAATGATGTTGCCGGCGACGCGTACGACGAACAGATCGCCGACACCAGCATCGAAGATGATCTCTGGCGGCACGCGGGAGTCGCTGCAACCAAGGATGGTGGCAAACGGACGCTGACCCGCCGTGAGGTCGGCCAGTGCCGCAGGCGTGATGCCCGACCAGTGGGACTCGCCTCGGCGGAAGCGGTCGTTCCCCGCGATGAGACGACGCAGCGCCTCATCTGGCGGGACGGAGGGGAGGTCTTCGTGGTCGCTCATGGTCTGGGTTCAAGGAAAGGGAAGGCTAAAGGCTAAAGGCTGAAGGCGAAAGGCTCAAGGAACGCCCTCTAGCCTTTGGCCCTTGGCCTTCAGCCTCTTCGAGCTTCAGTTCACTTTCGGCGCGAGCGGATTCCCGCCGAGCGCGTTGGAGATGTCCGCGATCGCCTTCTGCGCCCGGACGCTGTTGCCCGCATCGTCGAGCGGCGGCGACACGACGGCGATGCCGAACTTCCCGGGCGACACGGCGATGAGGCCCCCGCCGACGCCGCTCTTCGCGGGCAGGCCGGTGTGATAGAGCCACTTGCCAGAGTCATCATAGAGGCCGGCCGTCGCCATCACCGCCAGTACGCCGGGCACCTTTGACGCATCCATCACGACCTTGCCCGTCACGGGATTCTTCCCACCGTCGGCCAGCGTGCCGGCCATCGTCGCGAGGTCCTTGGCGTTCACGCCGATCGAGCACTGGCGTGTGTAGAGATCGACGGCCTGCTGCCAGTTGCTCTTGATGTAGCCGTAGGCCAGCATCAGCGCGCCGATCGCCTGGTTGCGCTGGTTCGTGTCGGACTCCGATTTGTAGACGTCCTGCAGCACGCTCAGCGAGCGTCCCGCCGAGTCGTTGTGGATGCCGATGATCTTCTTCCAGACTTCATCGGCGCTGGCGCCCGTGACCATGCTCGTCGACGAGATCGCGCCCGGGTTGACGAGTGGGTTCATCTCGGGCGCGCCGGCGCCGATCGTAGTCTTCACGGCCTCGACGGCGATGATGGAGTTGAAGCGCGCGCCGGTCGCGTCTACGCCGATGCGCTTCTCGATCGACTCCAGACCCTGCTCCTGGATGACCTGCATCATCGTGAACACTTTGGAGATCGACTGGATCGATACCTCGGTCGTCACGTCGCCCGCCGTGTACACCTTGCCGTCCACCGTCACGACCGCGATGCCGAACAGGTTCGGGTCGACCTTGGCGAGCGCCGGAATGTAGTCGGCGTTCTTGCCTTCCTGCAGTCCCTTGTATTTCGCGTAGGCCGCGTCCACCGCCGCCTGCACGTTCGACGGTGCCTGGGCGCGAAGAGTGGGAGCTGCCAGTGCCACTGCCGCAAGGCAGGCTGCGATCGAAATCGTGCGTGTCAGTCGCTGCATTACTTCCCTCCAAGGCCGTACTTGAAGCTGTACTTGACCGAGAACTGGATCCGGACGTCATCGGACGTGAAGCCGTCGGAATTGTTCTCGCGCTTGCCCCACTGCAATTCGCCGCCGACCATCAGCTCCGGGACCGGATGATAGAGGATGTTGCCCAGCGCATAGTGGCCGCGGTGATACGCGTCGGCTGTCTGCGCGTCGGAATTCTCGATGTTCACCATCGAGTAGCCCGCGGTGCTGGTCCACTTTTCGTTCCAGTTGATGTCGTAGAACGCCGAAATGCCGAGCACCGGCAGCGCTTTGCCTTCGATCGGGCTGATCGTATTCGAGAGATTGTTTTTGATGCCGATGTCCACGGGCGCGTCGTTCATGTAGTTTTCGATGCCGTCGCCGTAGACGAGCGATCCGCGGAAGACGCCGGTGTTCGTTTTGAGATTCGTGCTGACGTTGAGCCCCCAGCCCGTCGCGCTGCCGGACAGGTCGAACGCATCGGACGTGAGCGTGTCGTCCCACTTGATCTCGCGCAGGATGCCAGCCACCTGCACGTGACCCCACTTGCCGCTGTGCCGCACGTTGCCGGAGAAGTCCGGCAGAGGAAAACGGCCCTTGATGTTCTGCAGCTCGATCCGATCGGAATACACGCCCTGGTCGCCGCTGGCGCCCGGACGCTCGATCGCGAGTGTGACGGTCGTCGGTCCGTCCATGAGCGGCATCCACCGCGCCTGCACGTTGCGGAAGAACACCATCCCGTTTGGTCCCCAGTACTCGATCGAGTTGGGGAAGACGTCGGGGTCCATGAAAGGACTCCACGTCTGCCCGGCACCGAAATGACCGAGCTCGCCATACGCATGACGCAGCCGGAACGTGGTCTGTCCGGCGTCTACGCCGGTCCCGAACAACTCGAACTCGAACGTGGTCTTGAGCTCGCCGAGGCTCGTCGGCATGTACGCCTTCACGCCGAAGCGGCTCTGACGGACGCCTGAGAACCAGTCGCCGTTCTGGCCGAACTGGTCCTCGAACGCGGGCAGCTTCGTCGGCCGCAGGACGTCGAACCAGTTCGGATCGTTCTGCTTGAACTGGTAGCCCATGTCGAGCATGGCGAACCCGTAGATGTCCATCCGCGGGCCAGCTGGCGCCGCCGCCTGCGCCGTGGTCGCTGCGGGTGGCGGATCATCCGCGTCCGCGGCCAGGGCCAGCGGGCTGCCGGCGATCAGAAGCGTCAGGGCGAGGCTGGCCGTCAGGCCGAGCCTGGCGAAGCCGCCGGTCTTGTGCACACTCATGAAACCGTCCTCCATCCCGGTCCTCCCGGGCATTACTGAGTCGCGCGTGCGCCGTGGGCCTGTTCCCAGGCCCGCACGCGCTGACGAGCCTGATCGAAGAGCCGCTCGTAGTTGCCTTTGCGCAGCTTCAGGCTCGCCTCGGGCGTGAGCTTCGCGAAGAGCGGGGCATACATGTCATAGACCTTCAGGTACTTCGCCTGCTCGGTCGGCGCGACTTCGTCGGTGCCGAACACGAACCGATCCGGATGACGGTTGATCACGTCGGCAACCGCCTGCACGGACTCGGGTGTGGCGACGATGTATTTGGCGACCTCGTCCCAGGAGATGTCGATAGACACGTGACTCGTGTCGGCATTGTTCAGCGCGCGATCGAGCAGACCGAGTTGATCCTTCACGGGGCGGACGATCCGGCCGAGCCCGCAGTGCGCCCAGATGATCGCGGTCTTGGGATGTCGTTTGAACAATTCGTAGAGTTGCGTGATCTGATACGGGTCCTGTCCCGGCTTCGGGAACGGCATGTCGATGTCGTTGTGGAGAATCACGACCAGGCCCGCTTCGCCCGCGAAATCGAGAATGCGATCGAGTGCCGGATTCGTCAGGCTCGCGGTTTCCCCTGCGACCTTCGGCGAGACGAACTCCTTGTGGATCGTGAACTCGCCGATGCCTTCGAACACACCGGGGAACGTCAGGAGCACCCGCTTGATGTGGTCGGCCGCGTACATGTCGGCCGGATTGAAGCCCGTGATCATCGGATCGAACCGCGTCTGCTCCTCTTTGGTGAGCGAGCGGTACTGCATCGCGATGTACGCATCCGTGAACGAGTAGTAGTAGAGCGGTGCGTCGGTCTGCGTGTAATACCAGGGCGCGAAGTCGCCCGTGTTGCCGTACGACCACGTCTGCTGCAGCGGAATGCCGAAGAGCGTCGAGCGTCCCGCTTTGTCGCCCATGACCTTCAGGAAATCCTTCGCGGTCGTGCCTTCCTGGATGTAGTTGGTCAGATGGAAGTGCGAGTCGTTGAACAGGTACGCGTTCTGGACCGCAGACGCCTGCGGCACCCCGGCGTGCCTGTTCGCGAACAGCGTCTGGCTCGCGACCAGACCGAGCAGCGCACAGCCAACGATGAGCGCCACTGTGATCTGCGAGAACCGACGACTCATGTCTCACACGTCCTTTCGAGAATCTTGAAACCCGTCGGTGGTTCAGAAATTCAGCTCAAGATTCGCGTGGAAAATGTTCCCGTTCGCGCCGACCGGCATCGGGTACGCGGTGTAGCCGACCGGCGAGTGGTCCACGTGGATCACCTCGGTGTTCACGCGAAAGCCGCGCTGCTTGAC
>JBKPMA010000338.1:0-3673 GCA_046731935.1 Acidobacteriota bacterium | reverse complement strand
CTTCGGAGAGCAGGCCGTGGATTATGGGTCGGCAGTGCGGGTCGGGCGCTCTGTCCCTGACGCGTTCCGTCGCCTTGCTGAAAAAGAGCTGTGACCTCGTCGATCCCAGGTGTCAACCAAAGACGGTCACGCACGTATTGTCGATTGGCATGTCACAGCGCACGACACTCCTCTTCGGGCTCCTCTGCTGCCTGGCCGTCTCGACCGGATGCAGGCCGGCAACCGCCTCGAGTTCGCCCACTGCACCGGACCACGCCGCACTGATCGACATCGGCGCAAGAAAACTGCAGTTCCTCATGCGCGGCGAAGGTGCACCGACGGTGATCATCGAAGCCGGCATGGGCGAGCCGGGCGTGGAGAGCGGCTCATGGCGCACGGTGGTTGACGAGATTTCCAAGACCAATCGCGTCTGCCTGTATGACCGCGCTGGATTGGGGAAGAGCGATGCGGCTCCGAAGCTGCCTCGCACCAGTCAGGACGTCGCGAACGACCTGAACGCCTTGTTGACCAACGCCCACGTGCCCGGACCCTACCTGCTCGTTGGACACTCCTATGGCGGCATGCACGTGCGGATGTTCGCCAGCCAGTTTCCCGACAACGTGATCGGGATGGTCCTGGTCGATTCAGCACATCCCGACCAGGACGCGCGATGGCTCGCGGCACTGACGCCACCTGCCCCGAACGAGAGCGAGAGCATCCAGCGGGCGCGCCAGTTCCTCGCCGGCCGAAGCGATCCAGCATCGAATCCCGAACACATTGATCCAAAGGCGAGCGCGGCGCAGGTCCGGGACGCTCGGACGCTCGGTGACAAGCCGGTCCTCATCCTGAGCCACAGCTCGAAGTACCGGCTCGATCCGCGTCTCCCTGAACAGGTATCGCTGAAGCTCGAAGCGTTGTGTCAGCAGATGCAGACGGATCTAAAGCAGATCTCATCGAACAGCACGCTGCATCAATCGGCGAGCGGCGGACACTACCTCCAGACAGAGGATCCCGAGCTGGTCATTCAGGGCATCCGGGAGGCGCTCGATATAGCAAAGAAGCGAATGGATTGAGCCTCAGGCGTCCACGCAGCGATCCGCGCCCGCCAAAGGCGCGCGACCGCAAACAATGCCTCGAGTCGCGGCTACTTTCGACGGTTCAGAATTTCCTCCACCTGTGCCCGGGGGACAGGCAGTTTGTCGATGTTCTCCCGCAGCCAGCTGGTGAAGTCCTGCTCGATGGGATCGGTCCACTTCGCGTCGATCTGACCGGCGGTGTACTTGGCCTCGCGAAGCCGCTGATGGCCGAACAAATCCTGCAGGTGCGTGAGCTCTGACGACTGCACCACCCGCTCGGCCAGCTGCGGCGGAATGAAGATCACGCCGCCGTCGCGGCCGAGCACCACGTCTCCGGGCATGACGGTGGCGCCACCGATGCGGATCGGCGTGTTGATGCCGATCATCGTCGAGTTGAGGCGCGGACCGCTCGTCGAGAAATGGTGGGAGGGATCGTACGTGCGCACGAAGGACACGAAGTCCTCGAGCTCGTTCAGGCCGCGGATATCACGCACGGCGCCGTCATAGACGATGCCGTTGTGGCTGCGGGCGTAGATGGCATTGCCGACGTTGTCGCCGATTGACGGACCATCCTGCTTCAGCCCGAAGTGATCGCACACGTAGACATCGCGGGGCTGAAGCATGTCTACCGGCCACGCGTTCTCACCGCCGACGCGTCCGTCTTTCTTCCCCTGATCTTCGATCACCTTGTGAATGTCGGGACGGCCGGGCAGCCACTGCGCCGTCAGCGCACGGCCGACCAGCACGCGGCCCGGATGAATCGCGAGCCAGCCGTCCTCGTACTGGTGGTTGAAGCCGGCGGCACGCAGCTCCGCCCACGCCTCCTCGAGCGTCACGTTCTTCATCCGCTCGAGAATCCCGTCGGGCACCTTCGGCCGGCCGTCGGCAAAGCGTTCGCCGGTCCAGTCGGGCGTGTATTTGATCAGCAGTTCTCGCGTGAGAACGCCCGGCTGCGCAGAAGCGGTGCCGCCGCCGAGCGCCACGATCGCCGCCGCAAGAGCCAGCAGAGCCGCCGCGCGGCTCACGTCGATCCGCATCGAATGCATCGTCAACCTCGACTCGCAGGTTCGAACCAGGGAGTTCCGGGCACCTGTGCGCGACGCGCGCCATCGTCGTTCATTTCGACGCCGAGCCCAGGCCGGTCCGGCGGCGTGATGTAGCCCTTCTGCATGATCTCGCCTTCCTTCACCCAGTTGCGCCAGTGATCGAGCGAATCGATCCAGTGCCACTCCTGGGCAAGGAAATTCGGAATCGCGGCACAGACGTGCGCCGTCGCCATCATGCCAATCGGGGACGTGACGGCGTGCGGCGCGACGGGCACGTAGTACGTGTGCGCGAGGTCCGCTATCTTTCGGCCTTCGAGCAGGCCGCCGCACTTCTGCAGATCCGGCATGATGATGTCGGCGGCGCGCTTCTCGAGAATCTCGCGGAATCCCCATCGCATGTAGACGTTCTCGCCGCAGCAGATCGGCGTGCTCGTGGACTCGCGGACGTCGCGCATCGCGTCGATGTTCTCGGCTGGTACGGGCTCTTCGAGGAACATCAGCCTGAACGCCTCGAGCTCCTTGGCGACCCGCTTGCCCGTGCCGAGGTCGTACCGCGCGTGCATGTCCACCGCCAGGTCGAAGCCTTTCGGATAGAGCTCGCGCGTGAACGCCACCCGAGCCACCATGTGATCGATCTCACCATTCGACGCGGTCCAGTTGACACGATCCATGCGTGCCGGATCATCCGCATCGTCGATGTCGATTTTGGCGGCGGTGAAGCCCAGATCCTGGATCTGCCGGATTCGCTCCTTCGACTTCTCGTCGCCGGGGATCATCTCGCGGCCACCTGAATCACAGTAGACGCGCACGCGGTCGCGAACTTTGCCGCCGAGCAGTTGGTAGACCGGCACGCCCAGCGCCTTACCGGCAATGTCCCAGAGTGCGATCTCGATGCCGGTGAGCGCCGTGACGTACTGCCCGGCCTGCGCGCCGGCGAAGACGCCCGACGTGCGTATCCGTTCGAAGGCCGCCTCGACGTTCAGCGGATCCTGGCCGACGAGCAACCGTGAGAACGATCGCATGAGCGGCACGCTGCCCATGGCCGCGTCCGTGCTCTCGCCCTGACCGACGATGCCCTGGTCGGTGTAGATGCGGACGT
Source organism: Acidobacteriota bacterium (assembly GCA_046731935.1). Taxonomy (GTDB): domain Bacteria; phylum Acidobacteriota; class Vicinamibacteria; order Vicinamibacterales; family JAENWD01; genus CAVUPP01. Next base: position 473 of record JBKPMA010000338.1, on the reverse strand, counting down.
GCACCTGATAGCCGTGTACGCGCACTTCGGCCGTCCGGATTTCGGTGATCTTCAGTTTGGGACGGTTGTAGGGCGTGCTGGCCGACTGCACCGCTGTCGAAAGCGACGGCAGCCCCGCGATGCCCGCAATCGAGAGCAGTCCACTCTTCAGCAGCGTTCTGCGATCCGGTTGTCGCATTGGTGCCTCCGTGTCGGCCTACCCTATAGCAGAGGTCACTTGCGTTCGCAATCGTCAACTCTCACTGTCACGCGCGGCGTCGACGCGCGAGCCAGACCGCTCCAGCGATGATGGCGATTGCGAGCACTGCCGCGCCCGCAGCCCACGGCCAGCTCGCGGTGCCACGTCGTCCCGCCGGGAACGGACGACGCTGCCCGTCGCCGAGCGTCGTGACTGACGCCCAGGCGGCGGCCGGCACTCCGTGAGCACGCGCGTCGCGACGCGCCTCGCGCAGCGCCGACGCCGCACTCTGTCC
>JBKPMA010000337.1:0-12487 GCA_046731935.1 Acidobacteriota bacterium | reverse complement strand
CTACACCTAGGCAAGGTCGTCGGCAGCGTCAGATGTGTATAAGAGACAGGAACCAGCGCGAGCTCAAGTTTCTGAAGGACCATCCGTTTCCGGAGCTGGCGGGGCTCTATTACAAGCCGTACTACAGCGCGTTCCAGGACGAGTATCGTCCCTTCGGCGCGGGCCTCGACGCGCTCGATGCGATGAGCACGACGGAGCTGTTCCGCCGCGACGGCGCGTCACCCGGCGCGTTGAAACACATTGGTGGATCTGGATCGGCCCTCCAGTCGGTGTGGCACGCGGCGATTCTCAACATGCGAGGCGTCGCGCTGTTCCCGCTGAAGGTGTTCCGGCTGACAGGGGGCAATCAGACGCTGCCCGATACTTTCGCGAAGCATCTCGGGGATCGCGTCAAGCTGAAATCGCCAGTCACCAAGATCGAGCACTCGGACACCGGGGTGAAGGTCACGGCCGGTGCTGGCGGCGCAGGAACGACGTACGAGGGTGACTATCTGGTGTGCGCCATGTCGGCGTTCATGCTGCGGAACATTCCGGTCGAGCCTGCGTTTCCCGCCGGCAAAGTGTTCGCGCTCCAGAACGTGCCCTACTACCACGACACGCGCGTCATCTTTCAGACCAAGTCCCGCTTCTGGGAAAAAGACAATCTCACGTCCACGATGGAGTTCAACGTCCCCGCGCTCAATCACGTGTGGCGCACGGGCGAGGACGTCAAGACGACACGAGGACTGCTCGTGGGCACGTCGACGGGTCCCCAGTCGGGCGATGGGGCGGCGGCGGCGTATCGGAAGCTCTATCCGGGCAAGTCGGAGGACATCGAGAAGACCAACGCCGTGGTCTGGTCCGCGAATCCGTGGGCGTCGGCCTGCGAGACGACCGCCTATCCGGTCGGGACGCTGAAGAAGTTCTGGCCGGCGCTCATCGAGCCGCAGGGGCGCGTGCACTTCGTCGGCGCCTACGCGGACAACCTCAATTGGGGACAGGAAGCGGCGACGCGTTCCGCCAACCGGGTCATGGACGCCATCGATAAGGCGTAAACACGCACAGTGCCGGTTGCGGATTGACAACGAGGGTGAGACTCCGCCCGCGCCGTGCGCGTGTCGGGTCAACCGTCAATCGTCAATGTGCAATCTGCATTCGTCATTGCCCCGCACCAGTACTGTCAGGTTTGGAGCCCGTGTCCACTTGAAGGCCCGGCAATCCGGCGTGCAGTCTCTCGACTCCCGCCGGTGTCACGGCGGTCTGCCAGACATACAGGCGCTTCAGCTTTCGCAGTCCTGCGAGGTGCTGGAGTCCCGCGTCGGTGACGCGAGTGCCGTAGAGATTCAGGTATTCCAACTGCTGCAGTGAGCCCAATCGCGCCAGTCCGGCGTCGCCCATTCGCGTCCGATTCAGGTGCAGCCGCGTCAGGTTCGACAAGCCTGCGATCGCTCCCGCTGCCTCGTCTGTCGTTGCCGTGCCTGACAGATCGAGCCACACGACGTGCGGCGCAATGCCGCGCAGCGTCGCCAGCGATTGATCGCTGAACGACGTACCGGCGTTTGTCGCGTTGACTTCGACGAACGACGATTTGTCATCCAGGCGGATGACGGAGAGTCCTGCGCGTTCGACGGCCCTCACGGCCGCGGGATCGAGCGGCCCCAGTGTGGCGGTCGGCATCGTCGGTCCTCCGCGGCGAAGCGGGCCGACGGCTCCCTCGAGCATGGGGCGCATTTCGTCAGGGACGTCCAGGTCTGCGATCCGCTTGTCGAATGGTGCGCCCTGATCGATCCACCAGCGCAGGATCGTTGCGTCGGACGGGCGCATCGCCGGACGGCCGCGTGGAGGCATTGCGCGCTTGTCATCCGCGGCGAGCCAGATGCGGCGGATGATCTCGCTCGAGAGCGCCCGGCCTGGTACGACCGCGGCACCGTGATCGCCGCCTTTGCGGATGCCGGCGGGTGTATCCAGCGTGAGTCCGCCACTGCCGACCTCGCCGCGATGACATTGAATGCAGTCGGCGCGAAGGATCGGCTCGACTACCGCGGTATACACGACCGCCTGATCGCCTAGCCGCGCGGTGACCGATGCCGATGCGTCGAGGATGCCCGCCCTGGTCAGCGCCGAGCGGACGAACCCCGGCGCATGGTCGCTCAAGTACCCTTCGCCGTGAGTCAACGTGCCTCCGAGGTGCCCCGTCACTCCGACGAGCACCATCAGGATGGCAAGACAGACGCGGTAGATCGCCATCTGCGGCCGGTTGGCAGGCGCGCGAAGCATCGCGATCGTCCTGACGAGCGTGGTCGCCACTGCCGCGGCCGCCGTGACGATGCCGAAGAACTGGTGGCGGTCGAACGTTGCGCCCCCATAACCGCCTGCGTGACCGAGGAGATACCCCGTCGCAACGGCCGCCACCGCGCAGGCGGTGCCTGCGACGAGCGCCGCGGCGGCCGCTTCACGCCAGGGCGTTCCTGGCGCCGACCCGTTGTCGGCAGAGCGGGCGGAGGATTGCCGCCACGAGGAAACGAGCTCGAAGAGCGCGGCGAGGACCAGAAATCCGATCGGGAGGTGGACGAGGAGTGGGTGGAACCGTCCAACGAAGAGTGTCCACTCGTTCACGCGAGCAGGTCCTTCACCACCTTGCCTTCGACATCAGTCAGACGATAGCGCCGGCCCTGATGCTTGAAGATAAGCCGCTCGTGATCGATTCCGAGTAGATACATCAGCGTGGCCTGGAAGTCGTGCACGTGCACGCCGTCGCGAACGATGTTGTAGCCGAAGTCATCGGTCTCGCCGAAGCTGAAGCCCTTCTTGACGCCACCGCCGGCCATCCAGATGCTGAAGCAGCGCGGGTGGTGATCGCGGCCGTAGTTGTCTTTGGTGAGCTTGCCCTGTGAGTAGTTGGTTCGTCCGAACTCGCCGCCCCAGATGACGAGCGTGTCTTCCAGCAGTCCTCGCTGTTTCAAGTCGAGCACCAGCGCCGCGGACGCCTGGTCCACCGACTTCGTCATCGTCTGGATGTCCTGCGGCAGGTTGCCATGCTGGTCCCATCCCTGGTGATAGAGCTGGATGAATCGCACGTTGCGCTCGGCGAGGCGCCGCGCGAGGAGACAGTTGGCGGCATACGTGCCTGGCTTACGGGCGTCGGGTCCGTACAGTTCGAAGGTGGCGTCAGGCTCCTCGCTGAGATCCATGACTTGCGGCACCGCCGTCTGCATTCGGTACGCCATCTCGTACTGGGCGACTCGGGCGTTGATCTCGGGATCCATGACGCGCGCATGTTCGTGATCCTCGAGCTCGCGGAGCGTATCGAGCATGCGGCGGCGTGTCGTGCGCGTCACGCCGTCGGGATCCGTCAGATACAGCACGGGATCCTTCCCGCCGCGGAACTGGACGCCCTGATGCTGCGAGGGCAGGAAGCCGCTACCCCAGAGCCACGAGTACAGCGGCTGGTCGCCTTCGCGCGCTCGCGAGAGCAGCACGATGAACGACGGCAGGTTGTGGTTCTCTGAACCAATTCCGTACGAGAGCCAGGCACCGATGGCGGGGCGGCCGGCCTGTTGAGAGCCGGTCTGGAAGAACGTGACCGCGGGATCGTGATTGATCGCTTCGGTATGCATGGCCTTCACGATGCACAGCTCGTCGACGATCTTCGCGGTGTGCGGAAGCAACTCGCTGACGTACGCGCCGCTCTTGCCGTGGCGCGCGAACTCGAACTGAGCTCCCGCGAGCGGAAACGACCGCTGAAACGCCGTCATGCCGGTCAGGCGCTGGCCCATGCGCACCGACTCCGGCAGCTGCTGGCCGTTCATCGTCCGCAGCAGCGGCTTGTAGTCGAACAGCTCGAGCTGCGACGGCCCGCCGCTCTGGAACAGGTAGATCACGCGCCGTACGCGCGGCACGAAATGAGGCGACGAGAGCAGTGGACCGTCGGCCGGGGGCTGTGTCGCCGTTCCGGTCGCAGACACCAGCCCGGGGTCGAGGAGTGACGCCAGTCCGAAGGCGCCAATCCCCAGACTCGCCGACGACAGGAAGTGCCGGCGCGAGCAGTTGAACTTGAGATCGTCCAGGTCGCTCATGACTCGATGCCTCGCGTCCAATAGCCTGAAGCCTGAAGGCCAGTGCTGAGACGCTACCTCTTGAATGCCGCCTCGTCGAAATTCATGATCGTCGTGGCGACGATCGCGCAGGTCGCGGTGTCGATCGGATCGAGAGCCGCATTTCGACGATGCTCGCCGACAGTGAGCAACGAGAGCGCGGCCTTTCGGTCGTGGACGAACTCGGCGCGTTGCTCCGCATAGAGCCGCTCCAGACTCGCCAATTCCCCGGCGTCGGGCCGGCGGCTCGTGAGCAGTCGAAACGCAAGCACGATCCGGTCGGCCGGCGTGCTACCGCCCGCGAGCATCACGCGCTCGGCCAGGACGCGCGACGCTTCGACGTACTGCGGGTCATTCATCAGGACGAGCGACTGCAGCGGCGTGTTGGTCCGCTGCCGGTTCACCGTGCAGAAGAGGCGTTCGGCTGCATCGAAGTTGATGGCAGCTGGCGGCGGGGACGATCGCTTCCACACCGTATACAGGCTGCGCCGGTAGAGCGCGTCGCCGTGGCCCTGCTCGTATTTGGTCGCATTTCGAGTCGCCAGCGCCTCCCACAGTCCGGCAGGCTGATACGGGTAGACACTTGGCCCGCCAACTGTGCGGACGAGCAGTCCGCTTGCAGCGAGTGCGCTATCGCGAATCTGTTCGGCGGCCAGCCGGTACGAAGGGCCTCGGCTGAGCAGATCGTTGGCAGGATCGATCTCGAGCGACCTCGCCTCGCCGACCGACGATTGCCGGTAGGCCGCAGACATCACCATCTGCTTCTGGAGCGCCTTCAGATTCCACCCTGACTCGACAAACGTCGTCGCCAACCAGTCGAGCAACTGCGGGTGCGTCGGCAGCTTGCCCTGATTGCCGAAATCCGCGGGCGTCGCGACGATGCCGCGTCCGAAAATCATGGCCCAGTAGCGGTTCACGATCACCCGCGCGGTAAGTGGGTGCGTCGGCGCAATCAACCACTTCGCCAGCCCCAGCCGATTCTGCGGCAGCGATGCCGGCATATCGCCAAGCACATGCGGCGTCCCTGGCGTCACCTGCGTGGTCGGCGCGTCGTATGCGCCGCGGGTAAGGATGAACGTCGGCCGCGGAGCCGGGAGCTCGCGCATCGCCATCACTTCGGGCAGCCCCGTCAGAATCGTGTTCTCCTGCCCGCGAAGTGTGGAAAGCGTGCGGAGCGCCGCCGGCACCGTGGTCGCGACCCGGAGCCGGAATTGCTCTTCGAGCCATCCTCGCTGCTCAGTGGTGCGGCGGTCCGCGGGGACCGAAAGGACGGCCCCGATTGGATCGGGATCGCCGGCGAGCGCCGCAACCTCGAACGATGTCAGCTGCGCGGCGTACGCGCGGAACTCATCGACCGTCACGCCCTCGAGCGTTTCGTCTTGTCTCCGGCCGATGCGAAGCCCCGGGTAGTCGACCCAGGATTTGTTCTTCGGGTCGCCGCTGACAATGATGCTTTGCTGCAGGTGATCGATGACGACCGTTGTGGGCGCGACCCGGCCGTTCAGGAACAGGTGGAGTCCCGCCGCGCGGCTGGATCCGTCGTACGTCAGCGCGAGGTGATACCACGAGCCGGGCTTGAGCGGCTGGGTGGCGATCTCGATCGAGTTGTCCGGAAAGACGTGATGCAGGCCGGCGGTGAGCGTTCCGTCCTTGTGAATGAAGATCTCGTAGCCGCGATTCCCGTTGAACAGATCCGCGCCACGCGTGACCAGCGGGCCCATGACGCCCGCCCGTTCGATCCGGAACCAGAGCGACAGTGAAAACGGATCGTTCCGCTCGAAGAGTCCGGTCTTGCTGCCAAGATCGATGTGACTGTCGCCGACCAGCAGTTGGGCGTTCCCCGTGTGGCCGGGAACCGTCTTCGGGACTCGATCCTTGTCGCCTTCGAGGGTCGCGGGCTTCTTCCCCGGCACGAGGTTGACGAACGTCACTTTGACATCCGGCTTGCTCAGTTCGTGCGTCTTGGGATCGCGCTTCGGCGGGACGGGTGTCGAGCTCCAGCCGTCGAGCGGCAGATACGCGAAGAGACCGGGCGGTACGACCTTCGACGTTCGAGCCGAACCCGTGAGCCACCCGGACAACGCGCCGCACTCACGCGCCTTCCAGTCAGGAGCGGCGGGATCGACGCCGTCGCAGAGGCCCACCCGGCTGACCGACGCTTCGAGCGGCGCGATCTCGGCGTCCAGCCGATCGAGCTGCTGGCGTGCGGTACTACTGACGAGCAGCACGCTCGGGCTCGGCACGCCGGAGTATGGAATCTGTCCCGTCTCGTTGACGCTGTTGAAGAAACTGAAGAGCCGGTAGAACTCTTTCTGCGTCACCGGATCGTACTTGTGGTCGTGACAGCGCGCGCACTCGACGCTCAGACCGAGGAAGGCGCGGCCGAACGTGTTCACCCGATCGACCACGTATTCGGTGCGGTACTCCTCCGGTACGACGCCGCCTTCCTGCGTCTGCATGTGATTCCGGTTGAAGCCGGTGGCGAGGCGCTGTTCTTCGGTCGGATTCGGAAGCAAGTCACCGGCAAGCTGCCACGTGATGAACTGGTCTACCGGAAGGTTCCGGTTGAACGCCGAGATCACCCAGTCACGCCACGGCCACATCTGCCGCATGCCGTCGTCCTGATAGCCGTGCGAGTCGGCATAGCGCGCGATGTCGAGCCAATCGGCCGCCATGCGTTCACCGTAGGCGGGAGAGGCCAGCAGGCGATCCACGACCTTCTCGTATGCGTCGGGAGCCCGATCGTCGACGAAGGCATCGATCTCAGCGAGCGTCGGCGGCAGTCCTGTGAGATCGAAAGTCAATCGCCGGATCAACGTCTCGCGTGTGGCTTCGGCGGCGGGACGAAGTCCGCGCGCCTCCAGCGACGCGAGGATGAAGCGATCGATGGGCCCGCGTACCCACGCCGCGTCTTTGGGCGCCGGCGGCGGCACTTTACGCGGAGGAATGAAGGACCAGTGCGGCTTCCACTCCGCTCCCTGCTCGATCCACTTCACCAGCACCGCTTTCTCGTACTCGTTCAAGGTGAGGTTGGAATCGCCCGCCGGCATCACACGCTGCGGATCCGTGCTGAGGATCCGTGCGACGAGCGTGCTCCTGCCGGTGTCACCGGGAACGATGGCGCGGTTGCCGGAGGGCAGCACGCCGAAGGCGGCCTCTTTGCGATCGAAGCGCAGCCCGGCTTTCCGCACGCGATCGTCCGGACCGTGACACTTGAAGCAGCGGTCCGACAGGATCGGTTTGACGTGGAAGTTGAAATCGATGACGTCGGGCAATCCAGCGACGGCCGGTGCGGTGGGCCGCCGGCTGCAACTGCTCGGCACCATGGCCAGTGCGAGCACAACGGCACCCGCGGCCAGATGCCGAAGGACCAGAGAGACTGTCACCCGGGATCGGAGGGTCAAGAAGCCGATTATAGGACGCTTACCCCTGGGCGGGGTGCATTGGAGGACGAGGTGAATGACCCCGCCCCCACATGGAGTGCTTCCCGTCGCGATGTAGAGGCGGGGTCATTCTCCTCGTCGTCGAATGCACCCCGCCTGAACCGTCTACTGTTTTTCAGTCTGCTTGATCAGTTCGACGTCCAGCGTGATCTTGATCTCTTCACCCACGAGGACGCCGCCTGTCTCGAGGACCTGGTTATAGGTGAGCCCGAAATCCCGGCGATTGATGGCCGTGTGTGCGGTGAAGCCTGCGCGCTCGCCGCCCCACGGATCCTTCCCGCGTCCCTCCTCGATGACCTCGAGGATGACCTCGCGCGTGACACCCTTGATCGTCAGATCGCCGGTCACGGTGAGCTTGTCCGGCCCAGCGCTGGCCACGCGGCGGCTCTTGAACGTGATGGTGGGGAACTGATCGGCATCGAAGAAATCGCCCGATCGCAGATGCCCGTCGCGCTGCGGCTCACGGGTGTCGATGCTGGCGACACCAATCGTCGCATCGACCGACGACGCCGTGGGGTCCTGGTCGAGCACGACAGTTCCGGCGACCTCGCCGAACCGGCCCTTCACGGTCGAGATCATCATGTGGCGGACCGAGAATCCGACATGGGAATGAGCCGGGTCGATGGCCCACGTGGTGCGGGTGGCTGCTGAAACGGCGGTGGTGGACATTGGAGCCTCTTTGGTTTCGAATGTGCCCGGGCGGCGTCTGTGAACGCCGCAGTTGTTATCAACAATTAGGCACTATACTCCAGTAAGTTACTTGTGTCAAGTAGCTCACTATTGGTAATCTTTCACGTATGACCACTGGCTTTTGTTCGAGATTTCACCAGGCGGTGGAGCTCATCGGTGCCCGCTGGACCGGTGCCATCATCCGGGTGCTCACCGGTGGACCCGTCCGCTACTCCGCGCTGCGAGACGGCATCCCCGACATCAGCGACCGGATGCTCTCCGAGCGACTCCGCGAGCTCGAGGCTGAGGGCGTCGTCACTCGCGTCGTACTTCCCGATCCGCCCATCGGCGTCGAGTACGCGCTGACCGAAAAGGGCCACGCGCTCGGTCCGGCGTTGGACGCGATTGCCAAGTGGGCACACGACTGGGTGCCCGCCGAACCCAACGTCCCTGCGGACATGCCGGCTACGTCGAGCGGCGGGCGACGTTCCCGCTGACCCTGACGGACGGCACGCAGCATCTCGGCAATACTGGAGTGGTGTCTCGCATCACCCGCGCCGGTCTCACCGCCTGCATCCTCGTCATCCTCGTTTCGTTGCAGATGCGCGGCGGTGCGGCGCCAACGGCGCCTTCGGTCGTGATCGGCTACGTGTACGGAACCGGGCGTGTGCTCGACACGGCGACGATCGCTGCGGCCAAGCTCACACACATCAACTACGCCTTCGCCAACGTGAAGGACGGACTCGTCGTCGAAGGGGCGCCCGGCGATGCGGACAATCTGCAGCGGCTCGGGGCACTTCGCGCAGCGAATCCGTCCCTGAAGCTGCTGGTATCGATAGGCGGCTGGTCGTGGTCGAAGGGATTCTCAGAGGCCGCGATGACGGAGGCGAGCCGCCGGGCGTTCGTGACCAGCGCGATCGCGCTCGTGCACCGCTACGATCTGGACGGTCTCGACATCGACTGGGAGTATCCAGGGCTCGAGGGCGACAACAACCCCCATCGTCCAGAGGACGGAGACCACTTCGTCGAACTGGCGAAGGCACTCCGCCAGGCGCTCGACGCTGAGGGACGATCGCGACGACGCCCCCTGTTGCTGACGTGCGCGGCGGGCGCATTTCCTGATGCGCTCGCGCACAGCGGCCTCGATCGCGCCTGGAAGTCGCTCGACTACGTGAATCTGATGACGTACGACTTCCGGGTGCAGGAAGTCGATCGCGTCACGGGCCATCACGCGAATCTGTATCTCAATCCTGCGGACACGCAGAAGTTGTCCGGTGATGGAGCGGTGACCGCGTTCAGCGCCGCAGGTATTCCGCTCGACCGGCTGGTCCTGGGCATGCCGTTCTACGGGCGCGCGTGGGTCGAGGTGCCGGAGGCGGCGGACGGATTGTTCCAGACCGGCGTGGCGCCGACTGCACGATTGGATCTTTCGCCGCCAGCCGTAGACGCGCTGCTCGCCAGCGGCGACGGCTGGGTGCGCAAATGGGACTCAGCCGCGCAGGCGCCGTTTCTCTGGAATCCGGCGAAGCACATCTTTGCGAGCATCGAGGACGAGGAGTCTGCCGCGCTGAAAGGCAAGTACGTCCGCGAGCACGGACTCGCGGGCGTGATGTTCTGGGAGTACGGATCTGATCCGTCCGGACGTCTGCTCGATGCGGTCAATCGAGGACTGGGGCGAGCGCGATAAGCCTTGGGCTTTGGGCGCTGGCGTTGGCGGCGCTTGGACTCTTCGACTCTTCGACCTTTCGACCCTTCGACCCTTCGACCCCTCGTCTAGAGGTATCTGCGCTCTTTCGCCCGAATGTCACGGTAGCGCTGATGCGCGATCCGCGACGATTCGATCCCGAGGAAGGTCTTCCAGGAACACCCGCGGAACGTGTGCTTGAACATCGCGGGTGCGTTCCGAATTACGAAGCGCGGATTGTCGCGGAACGCCTTCGGCATGTGGCGCAGCTTCATCCATCGCTCGGCGCGCCAGCGGCGGAACTCGATCTCCTCCGCGTCCATCGCGCTGTTGGTGACGACAGCGGTGGTGCCGTCGTACTCCTCGACGCGATCGTGGGCGATCAGGCCCCGCGTCTGGAGGTCCTTCGACATCGGCGTGCCGGGATACGGCATCGGATGCTGGATGTAGGGCCAGTCCACGTGCTGGCGGGCAAAGGCGAGATTGGCGTCGATCGTTTCCGGCGTGTCGGCCGGGTTGCCGACGATGAGGCCGCCGACGACGAACATGCCATGCTGCCGGACCAGACGGGCGGCTTCGACGCTGGCGTTCCCGCCTGTCGCGCGCTTGCGATTCTTGGCGCGCGCTTTCAGGAACGTGAGATCGTCGTCCACGACGTTTTCGATACCGAGGAACACGTAGCGGAAATTGGCTCGCCGCATCAGCGGCGCGAGCTCGGCACCGTGATTCGCGATCGACGACGTCATGGCCTGGACGATGTACCGGATGTTGTTCAAGCGGGCGTCTACAATCGCACGGCAGAGTGCGGCGAACCGCTCGACATCCAGCATGATGTTGTCGTCCACGAGGAACACGGTCTCGGCGCCTCGTGCGCGAGCGTCCATCAGGTCGGCGATGACGCGCTCGATCGGGAACGGATGAAAGTTCCTGCCGCGCATCTCGATAATCGAGCAGAAGCTGCAGTCGAACGTGCACCCGCGCGAGGTCTCGACGACGTCCGCCTGGCGCCCCATCATCGTGTAGCCGCTCAAGAGCCGCGAGCTGCGATCCGGCAGGCGCAACTCCTCGCCGGGTGAGTGGCTCACGGGCCGTTCGGGGTTCGTGCGGAACGTCGTGCCGTCCCGCCACGTCAGGCCCGACACTGCGGAATAGGCACCGCCGGATTCCATCGCGCGCAGCAGCAGCCGCAGCGTCGCTTCGCCTTCGCCCCGCACGATGAAGTCCACGGGAGCCGATGCACTCGTGTACGCCTCGGGGGCCAGGCTCGGATCGTATCCGCCGACGACAATTGGCACGTTCGGCCGCAGCGATCGCACGAACTGGGCGATCTTGAACGCCGTGGGCCGCTGGAACGTCATGACCGACAGACCGACGACATCCGGCTGGACCTGAGAGACGAGGTCCCGCACGACCTCGCGCACGTGGTTCTGCGCGAGCACCAGATCGGCCGTGCTGACGTGATGATGCGGATCGACGTTCGCGGCGAGCGAGGTCAGCGCGCCGTTCGGCATGCGGATCGCGATGGCCGGCATGTGTTCGAACGCATCCGGCATGGAGAGCAGCAGGACGTTCATCAGCCCCTCCGGGATCGCGGGACGCTTGCCCCGCCGATCGGCGCGCGGTCCACTGGTGTGGGTGCGGTCAGTGTAACTGACGTTGGAACGATGAGCGCGGTTGCTTTATGGGCATCATGACTGTGACGAACCGCGCACCTGTCAGACCACCTGCACAGTCGAGTTGACCTCGGCGTCGCCCTTCGCGTATAACCGGAAGGCTGTGAGCCGGACGATGTGTCAGTCCACGTGTTGTTGTTGCGCCGGAGCCGCCGTGGCTCCCGGGCAAGGTGGACTGCTGCGTGCACCGGAGGTACTCACGAACCGGTAGATAGGCGCCAAGACGCGCCTGATCAGCGGCGGACCTGAAGGCCCGGGAAGCTCGTGCACGAGCGCCCCGGGCCTTTTCTTTTTACCTGCACGTCCTGACCGGACGTGCTTTCGAGGAGCGAGCCATGAACAGTTCAGCCAGGCCTGTCACGTCATGTCGGTGTCGTCGGCCAGTCATTGCCAGAACCGCCGTCGACCGACACCCCATTGACCTGAGAGGAACACATGCGCCCTGATCGAATCGTCATCGCCATTGCCGCAGCCGCCATGCTGCTGGCCGGCCGTCCCGCCGCCGCACAGGCGCCGCCGGCCGCACACCCACAGTCGCTGGAGGAACTGGCGGCGCGGCTCCGCCAGCTCCAAAGCGATCTCGCTACCCTCACCGCGAACGCCGGCACGCCGGCTGGCACGGCCACCGATGGCCACGCCGGCACCGCAACATCCATCGAGGCCCTCAGAGGCGAACTCGACGAGCTGGACCAGCGGATCCGCGTGCTCGGCCGCCAGATCGAGATCGACAAAGAAGCGGCGGTCGAAAAGGCGAAGACGACTCCCGTCGTGGTCGCCAGTCCCGAAGGCTTCCAGCTCAAGTCCGCGGACAACAACTTCCAGCTGAGACTTCGCGGCTACGTGCAGTCCGACGGGCGCTTCTATCCCGGGAATAACGGACCGATCGTGGCGGACGAGTTCCTGCTTCGCCGCGTCCGGCCGCTGCTGGAGGGCACGCTGTTCAAG